>JAEUIF010001081.1 GCA_016795185.1 Planctomycetia bacterium
CCGGCCTAACCTCGACGTATGGCCCGCGCCGCCCGCCAAGCCCCTGGTGGTTTCGCCTACCACGTCCTCAACCGCGCCGTGGCCCGTCTGCCGTTGTTCGAGAAGCCCGCCGACTACGATGCCTTCCTGCGCGTGCTCCACGAGGCGCTGGCCCAGGTGCCGATGCGCGTCCTGGCGTTCGTCCTGATGCCCAACCACTGGCACTGCGTCCTCTGGCCGCACGGCGACGGCAACCTGAGCGCCTTTTGCCGCTGGCTGGCGCACACGCACAGCATGCGCTGGCACGCCCACTACCACACCTCCGGCACCGGCCACATTTACCAGGGCCGCTTCAAGGCGTTCGCCGTGGAGGGCGACGACCACCTGTACGCGGTGTGCCGCTACGTCGAGCGCAACCCGCTGCGGGCCAACCTGGTGGCGCGGGCGGAACACTGGCGCTGGGGCAGCCTGTGGCGGCGGGTCCACGGCGACGCGCACCCCGGGCCGCTGCTGAGTCCGTGGCCGGTGCCGCTGCCGGCCACGTGGGTGGAGCATGTGCATGCCCCGCAGACCGAGGCGGAGCTGGAGGCACTGCGGCGGTCGGTGCGGCGGGGCTGCCCCTTCGGGACGGCCAGCTGGCAAGAGCGGACGGCGGCCCAGTTAAGGTCGGCGCACACCCTGCGACCCTTGGGCCGCCCGAAGAAGCCGGCCGTGAAGCCGCCTCTGCCTCAATAAACGAGCTGCGTCCTCTTTTCTTTTCCAAGCAAGACTTCGGCTATGACCGACATCTGGACAAGTCTCAGTATATTCTGGAGGGCATCCGTTGGCGTGAGGCTTCCTTGCCTGGTCTACAGGAACGTCTGTCGCAGATGGAGCAGGCCCTGAAGCAAGCACCTTGATTAGCTGAGTGAAGTGAAGCGGAGGGACGCAGTAGTGCTGGCCTATATCGTTGACAAATTCGTCTCATCTGAACGAATCAATGTGTTCCACTATCACATGTTTCACGGAAAAACAGTTCCAATCAAGAGCGGTGATATTAGCCATTCTCATCATGCGGGCGATGATCTTTCGCAGCCAGTGCGAATTGTACGCAATGGCTGGAGGATTCCTGACATTTCGTCTCCCAGTGTGTCATTGGTTGTTTCCGGGCGGGGCAAGGAAGCGTTGGGTGGAGTGCCACACGTGTCATTCTTGCCGATCATCTTTGAGAAATTGGTGGACTATCCCTATCATGCGGGCGACTTTTCCTACTACGACACTCCCCAGTTCAAGGCCAATCCGGCGAAGGCCAACCCAGCAACACTACTTGAGCGACTAAGTGATTCCCGTGAGCTTCATCGAAAAACTGAGCCATTCTACGAGATGATCGTACCCAAGTTGAATGATGTCTCGTCCGGTTATCCGGACCTACAGGAATACACTGTGGAACTGCCTCATTGTATGGACCCGGTTGAACTGAAAGCCAGCATGGCGGTCATACGAGATCACCCCATCGTTTGGTGGAGCGCGACGGTTTTCCACGAATCGGTTTTCAAAAGAATCGAGCCCTACTTCGATTGGGACTACTTCTCGAAGGCCACTCTCGAACTCTGACTTCCAGCCTCTTCTCGGTGTGCCAGTCCAGCGACTCTTGTACGCGCGCCTGTACAGTGGTCTCTGACCGAGGAGCGTGCTGCCCGCCGGCGTGGTTGAAACCCGGCGCGCACCGAGGACCCGAGCAAACGATACGTCGGTGGGGTTTCAAGCCGCGCGACGAAGGGTCACGCGGGGCAAATGACGACAAGCCCGAGCCCAAGAACACCGTAAGCGTTCGGCCAACCCCATCTTGACCCGTAGTTTAAGCTCACGCCGTGGCGATCCTCTGTCCCTGTTGGGAGGCCCTCCATGGCGCGACCCCATCTCCGTGATCCCGGCAAAGAACGGCACTGGCGGCAACTCCTGGCCCGCTGGCAACGTAGCGGCCTGAGCGTCCGCGACTTCTGTGTGCAGGCCGGTTGCTCCGAACCGTCCTTCTACTCCTGGCGGCGCGAGTTGCTGCGCCGTGACCGCACGACTTCCCCAGTTACGCCGCCCACCTTCGTGCCGGTGCAGGTCGTGGCTGAACCGCCTCGGCCCAGCGCTGCCCTCGAAGTCGTGTTGCCCGGTGGCTCGGTCCTGCGTCTGCCAGCGGACTGTGATGCCGTCTGGCTCGGCCAACTCCTGCGGCATCTGGAGCGGCCGTCATGCTAAGTTTGCCCCCGAGCGTCCGCGTCTGGCTGCACCTGCCGCCCGTCGATCTGCGCAAGAGCTTCGACGGTCTGGCGGCCTTGGTCCGCGAAGGTCTGGCCGCCGACCCGCTGTCCGGCCACCTGTTCGTCTTCCGCAACAAAAACGGTGACCGCCTCAAGGTGCTCTGCTGGGACCGCGACGGCCTGGTCATCTACTACAAACGGCTGGAGCAAGGCCGTTTCGTCTTTCCGCTGGCGCGGGACGGCGTCGGCGTCGAGGTGCGGGCCACCGATCTACTGCTCATCCTGGCTGGCGTCGAGCTGGAGAGTGTCCGCCGGCAACGACGTTATCAGCGGCCGGCGGCCTCGTGACCACGCATCGACGGTCGCTCATATGTATGAAGATTCCCGCGTTGCTCCCCGGGCGCGGGAATCTTTTTGCGCCCGCCGCGTCTAAGCGGTGATGGACGCGCATCCCACCACAGCGACCGCCGCGCCGCTGCCTGCCGACCCCGCCCTGTTGCAGCAGCTGATCCGCGAGCTGCTGGCGGCGCTACACGACGCGCGCCGTGACAACGACCACTTACGCGCTCGCCTCGACCAACTCCTGCGCCGGCTTTATGGCCCGCGCGCCGAGCGCTTCGACCCCAACCAGCCCTGGTTGTTCCCCGAACTGGCCGCGCCGCCCAGCGCTGACACTCCGGTGTCACTTCCACCGCCTCCGGAATCGGCGCCCGCGCCGCGCCCCACGCCGCACGGCCGCCGCCGCTTGCCGGCACACCTGCGTCGCGAGGTCCGCCGCTACGAATTGACGGAGGCCGAACGCGCCTGTCCCGGCTGCGGCCAGGTCCGCGCCGAGATCGGCCAGGAAGCCAGCGAGCAACTCGACTGGGTGCCGGCGTCGTTGTTCGTCGTCGAGCACCAGCGCGTGCAGTACGCTTGCCGCCACTGCCAGGAACACGTCGTCACCGCCCCCAAGCCGGCGCAGCCGCTCGACAAGGGACTGCCGGGGCCGGGCCTGCTGGCCCAAGTCGTGGTCAGCAAGTATGCCGACCACCTGCCGCTGCACCGCCAGGAACGCATCCTGGAACGGCACGGCGTCACGCTCGACCGTTCGACCCTGTGCGGCTGGATGGCGGCCTGTGCCGAACTCTTAACACCCGTGTATACGTTGATGAT
>JAEUIF010001090.1 GCA_016795185.1 Planctomycetia bacterium
GCGGTGGACCAGCTGCTCGGCACCCTGCGCGACTTCATCGGCCGTTCGAGCATGAACGTGCTGCTGGTGTCGGCCGACCAGGGCCGGCAGCGGGAAATCCTGAAGAGCATGGATTGCCCGAATGTCGAAGTAGTCGCCGCAGCCGACGGCCGGGCTGCGGTTGGCCTGCTCCGCGAGCGCCACTTTGAATGCCTGGTGCTGGACGGCGACGAGGTCGCCGCCGGCCCGGAGGCCCTGCTGACCGAACTGGACCGCGAGCCGGCGGTCGCTTGCCCGCCGGTGATCGTCTACGAAAGCTGCCGGCCCACCGACCGCGATGAGGCCGCCCGCAAGCGGCTAGGCCGCACCTGCGCGGTGCGCGGCGTCCACTCGGCGGAACGGTTGCAAGACCAGATTGCCTTCTTCCTGCACCAGAACATCGCCAAACTGCCCGAGGCGCGCCGGCAGCTGTTGCAAGGTCTCCACGAATCGGACGAGGTGCTGGCGGGCAAGCGGGTGTTGATCGTGGACGACGACATCCGCAACATCTTCGCGCTGTCCACGGTGCTGGAGGAGCACGAGATGGTCATCGTCGCCGCCGAGACGGGCCGCGACGCCATCCGCATCCTGAACACGCAGCCGGACATCGACATCGTGCTAATGGACATCATGATGCCCGAGATGGACGGCATCGACACCATGCGCGAGATCCGCAAGGTGCCGAAACTGAAAGCGCTGCCGATTATCGCCGTGACCGCCAAGGCGATGAAGGGCGACCGCGAGAAGTGCATCGAGGCGGGGGCCTGGGACTACCTGTCCAAGCCGGTGGAGACCGAGCAGATGCTGGCGGTGCTGCGGGCCTGGCTGCACCGCTGAACCACGGCACGCGGCGTGGCGAACTGATCGGTCCGCGACGCGGTGACGGCCGGGCGCACGTGCGAACCCCGCAACGTCAACGGTTGCAAGACCGGCCCGGAGAGGGCGGTCCACAAGACAATGCTCATGACCCAGCGAAAATCCATGACTGCCTCCTCACCGGTTCCGGCCGGAGGGCCGACCGTGGATTCCGATGAGAAGCAATGGGGAGCAACGGACGTGCCAAAAGTAGGGTACTCGGCGGGCAGGTTTCAGCTGCGGCGGCGCCGGGGATGGGAGGCCTGGCCGTCCATGCCGGCTCGTCCGTCCACTCCATCCCGCCCGTCCGCGGCGGGTGGCCAGAGCCCTTCGGCGGCCAGGCGCGCTTCCAGGGCCAGTTGGGCTTCGGCGGACAGCGTGCGGCGGTTGCGGGTGGCCAGCAAGCGGAACTGGGCCATGAGTCCTTCGGGCAGCCGAAAGCTCACGGTCTTTTGCTTGTGGCGGTCGTTCTTGCGTTGATCGGCACTCATGCGGGATATTGTACGGTAGCGTACAGTTGATGGGCAATGAAAAAGCTGCCCAACGGATGATGTTTGTCATATTTTTGCGCCCGGCCGCGACTTTGTGCTTGAAATATAAATCCACAAGTCCGATATTAACGGCGTCACGCGGCCGGGAGCCGCCAGGCGACCTGGGGCAGGGTTCGGTGAAGACACGTGGATGGGCGACCACGGCGTTTGCATCGTCCCTGCCCCTTTTGCGTTGCGACGGCTCCTGGATTGCATAGCAATAAGCATGCATTGATTCGTCTGACGCATCGTCCCGAGAGGCGGTAACCCCTTGTCCGCAGCGTTCCCGAAAAACCGGGAGAACGTCCTGCTGGCGCAATTGCCCCGCGCCGAGTACCAGCGGTTGCAACCGCAGCTGGAACCGGTAGCGCTCGCCCACCGTTCCGTGCTGTACGAACCGGGCGATGCCGTCCGCCACGTCTACTTCCCCCGCAGCGGCGCCGTTTCCATGCTCGCCGACCTGACCGAAGGTCAATCCATCGAACTGACCTCGCTGGGCCGCGAAGGCATGGTGGGACTGCGCGCCTTTCTGGGTGAGACCATTACGCCCTTCCGTTTCCTGGTGCAAGCGCCCGGCGAAGCCTTGCGGCTGGAGGCGGAGTTCTTGCAAGTGGAAAGCCAGCGCCAGGGACCGCTGCACCAGTTGCTGTGCCGCTATACCAGCGCGTTCCTGATGCAACTGGCCCAGCTGGCGGCGTGCAACGGCCTGCATACCGTCAAGCAGCGCTGCTGTCGCTGGCTGCTGCTGATGCAGGATCGCATCCGGGCTGATGCTTTCCCACTGACTCAGGATTTTTGGGCGCGGATGCTGGGCGTCCGCCGGGCCAGCGTGGCCGACGTGGCCCGCGCCCTCCAGCGCGACGGCCTGATCCGCTACCGTCGTGGCGTCGTCACCATCCTGCATCGTGCAGGGCTGGAACGGTCGTCCTGCGAATGCTATCGGCTAGTGCGTCGCGAATACAGCCAGCAGTTCGGCGATGCCTGAATGGTGCGACGGCCGCGCAGGCCGGTTGCCCCGGCTGCGCGGCCGATTTCTCAAACAGCCCCACGATCACCACGGGAAGCGGAACAGCCAGCCCATCAGCAGCAGGATGCCCGCCGCCACTACCCCCAGAATCCAGTAAGTCTGTCGTTCGCTGCGCGTCGCCATGTCTAACCTCCGTTCCTTCCTCGTGGCGCTGGTGCCGTGTCCAAGGAGTGATTGCCCAACCACCGGTAGTACGTCGGGCTTTCCAGCCCGACACGCAGCGCCGGCGGTTCGCCGTGTCGTCGAGCGGGCGCGGCCAGCCACGGGCGCCACGGGTCGGGCTGGAAAGCCCGACGTACTTCAGGCAACCACACTCTGGACTTTGCACTAGGTAATTTTCACCTGGCTGAAAGCATCGGGTTCGGTCGCGATCATGCGTTGCAGCACGTCGATCTTGGAGCCGATGAAGGCGACGTTGGGCACCTGGATGGTATCGCGGTTGGCCCCCGAGGTGCGGATGACCAGGTCGCCAGAGCCCGCGCCGAGAATCCAGTGGCGGAACACATCGTCGCGGTGCTTCTCGACCACGATGCCCTGCGTGTCGTAGCTGCGCGAGCCCGCGCCGAAGACGAACTCCTGCGTGATCTGGCCCGGCTTGATGCGCCAGTAGCTCATGCGGTCGAAGACGAAGACCGCCAGGAACCAGGCGAGGAACATCAGCGTCGAGATGAACACGTAGCCGCCCAGGTTCATATGGATCGACAGGTTGCCGGCCCAGGCCAGAATGGGGTCCCACCAGTCGAGGTACGCGAACAGTACGGTCAGCAGCAGGATGCTCAGGACGACCATGCCAGACGCCAGGCCGCGCACGCTGACGTTGGTGATGAGCACCACCAGGAACAACGTCACGAAAAAGAGCACGCCGATATTGCTGCTGGGGTGAATGCGCTCCGTGACCTGACCAATCTGGTACGGCTGGCCCTGGAAGTAGGTCATCGCGGCCAGGATGTAGCCGACCGCCCAGATGGGCCACCAGTAAAGCAGCGGCGAATGGCTGATGATCGTCAGCTGTGGCGTCTGCTCGGCTTCTTTGCGCAGTTCGGCCTTCGACGGCGGTGCGGCGGCTGGCGGCGACTGCACGTACACGGGACGCTGCACGATCACCGGCGCGGCGGGCGGCGCGGGGTAAGCCCCGGGAACCCCCGGTTGGTTTGGAATCTGCGACATGATGCTGCCTCCTCTGCCAACGAGAACGTCAGCAGCGAAGGGAGCAAGTGGTGTGCCAACGGCAAGACGACCTGAGCGGGTGGCACGTCCCTCGGTACTCCGAGGGCGTGCACGCGACGTGCGATCTGTCAGCGGTGCAGTCGCTTCGGGGTGCCGCACGCCCTCGGAGTACCGAGGGACGTGCCACCCAGCCAGCGTTGGGCCGTCAGGCGTCGGACGGCCCCTAGCTCTTGGAGCGGCCCAGGTACTCGCCGGTGCGGGTGTTGACTTCGACCTTCTCGCCGATGTTGATGAACGGCGGCACCTTGATCTT
>JAEUIF010001108.1 GCA_016795185.1 Planctomycetia bacterium
CAGGACGGCGCGGTTCTCCGTGATGTTGATCTTCTCGCCGCCAAACATGGCGTCGATGCGGGCGCGCAGGCCACAGGCTTCGGCCAGCTGGAGCAGCAGCTTGAGACTCTCGTCGGTGATGCGGTTCTTTGAATAATCGAAAAACAGACCGACGGCCTCGGCGTTCAAGCGCTCGCCGCGCTGTGGGTCGTCGGCGAACAGTTGCCGGAGGTGCAGGCCGCGGACCTGTTGCTGGTGCGCGGCGAGGGCTTTCCAGGCCGGAAGGGCCGTCAACGGCTGCGGGGCCATGTGCGGGTTCCTTTCGTGAACTACTGGCTGTCGAGACGCCGGGTGGCCGTGGCGGTGGGGCTGCGCTCGGGCAGCTTTTCCCAGAGGCGGAAACCGCCCAGGAAAGCATTGGAGTTTTCACCTGCCCGACAGCCTTCGGGCAGTTCCTTCATCTTCTTGACGTTGCCGCCGCCGAGCACCACTTCATCGGTCACGAGGGCGGCTTTCAGACGCGCGACCACGTCGGCGACGTACTTGCGCCATTTCCGTTTGCCGAAGCGCTGCAAGCCGCGCCGGCCAACATAGTCCTCGAAGGTACCCTTCTTGTACGGCAGGTGACCGAGTTCCATGGGCACGACCACACCGTCCACCACGAGGGTGTTGCCCAGGCCCGTGCCCAGGCCGAGGAAAAGCATCTTACCGTGCTGGTAGCTTCCCAGGGCCTGCATGGCGGCGTCGTTGACGAGTTTGACGGGCTTGCCAAAGGCGGCCTGAAAGTCGAAGCCGATCCAGCCGGGGGCCAGATTGGGCGGGTCGGCCAGCGGCTGGCCGTGTTGCACTGGTCCCGGATAGCCGATCGAGACGCCGTCGTACTGCCAGTCCTTGGCCAGTTCCTTGACACCGTTGACCATCTGATCGGGCGTCAGGGTCGCTCCCGAGGGGAACTTGCGCGGCTCCGTCTGGCCCGTGGCCAGAATCTTGACATGGGTGCCGCCAACATCGATCACCAGCACGTTCATGGCGTTTCACCTTCCGGGGCCGTGGGGAAGTCGGCGAATTGCGCGCGGGTTCCGCCCCTCACATCCTAGAAGCATGCGGCGAAAGCGGCGCGGGCCGGAGTGGCGGTTGACGCAAAATCTTCAAACTATAGGTAGGAATAGCAAAGCCGCCAGCGGCACACGGCGCGCTGGCGGCTGGCAATGACTGGCGGTAGGGTTGCTTAGAAATCGTCCTCAACCGTCGGCTTCTCGAAGCCCAGGGCTTCCTGGAGGGCGCTCACGCTCGTGCCGACCTGGCGATCCAGCTGTTGCAGCTTGGTGGCGTAAGCAGTGGGATTGCCGGTGGGACGTTCGATCTGCTGCTTGAGTTCCTCGTAGGTTTTCCAGACCTCGCCGAACTTGCTGCGGACCTCGGGGGTCAGGTTCGGGTCGGTCAGGATCTTGCGGCCGACCGTCTGGAGCTTGGCATCCACCAGGAACGGCCCGACGCGGCGCAGCAGTTCGTCCATCAGCGGCTTGGCCCGACTGACGCCTTCCTCGGGCGGGCGGCCGCGCGCCGCGGATTCGCGCATGGCCCCGGCGTAGGCGGACATGACGCGGACGTAGACGAAGGCGGTCATCGCCGTCCGCTTGCCGACGGCGTGAACGTTGTGCAGGGCCTGAGCGGCAGCGGCGGTGCGGTGCGGGTCCTCCTTCTCCAGTGAATCCAGCCGGTCCTTGAAATCCTGCCAGGGGATGCAGAAGGCAATGCTCTCCTGCATGGTGGACTTTAGCGTGACGACGCCGATGATCTGTCCCTTGTTGTCGAACACTGGACCGCCGGAGTTGCCGGGGTTGACCGCCGCGCCCAGCTGGTAGTACGGAATCTTCTCGACCTCGGTCTTGGTGCTGAGCACGCCCGTGCTGACGGCGTTTTCCAGCTGCGTCGCGCCCAGGCCCGGACAGCCGATAATGGTGATTTGCTTGCCGCTACGGAATTCGAACTTGTCGGCGATCCGCAAGACGGGCACCTTGGGCTCAACGGCCAGGAAGGCCAGGTCGCGCTTGCGGTCGAAGTAGATGACCTTGGCAGGGAACGCCGTCTTGTTGATGTCCTTGGCGGAGGGGTAGAAGACGCTCAGTTCCTCGCCGAGGGCATCCTCGATGACGTGGGCATTGGTCGCGATCACGCCGGGACGCACCACGAAGCCGGTGCCGCCGCCGCCTTCCTTCTTGCCAAGCTTGAAGCTGATGCGGGCTACCGAGGGGCCGCACTTCTCGACGATCTGCTCGGCGTTCTTTTCCTTCGCCCAGTCGGCCTCATCCGCCTGGCGCTGCTGGTCCGCGTCCTGGTTGGCGGCCTGCATCGCCAGTTCGCGGGCGCGGGCCGCGCGGCTGCCGCTGGTGGCCAGCCAGTAAACGCCACCGACGCTGAAGAGCATCAGAGCGGTGAGCGTGTAGCCGGT
Source organism: Planctomycetia bacterium (assembly GCA_016795185.1). Taxonomy (GTDB): domain Bacteria; phylum Planctomycetota; class Planctomycetia; order Gemmatales; family Gemmataceae; genus JAGVLI01. The sequence goes on from JAEUIF010001108.1 coordinate 2,432, forward strand.
GATGACGCGCCGCCAGGCGGTGCCGTTGGGCGGCAGCAACCCGCCGAACGCGCCCCCCAACGCGGCGTCCTTGGCCTGGAACTTGGCGCGGGCCTCGCGAGCGCGTTCGTGCTCGCCCGCGATGGCTTCGGGGACGTTCTCGGCCGCCAGTGCCGGTTCGGCCAGCTGGAGGATCAAGCCGCGACGTTCGGCGGTGGCTTCGCGAGCGTCGCCCTTCACGTCCTGAATGCTGTGGATGCGCTCGCCCAGCGACTGGATACGGGCGCGGATTTTCTTGTCGCCCATCTGGGCTTCGTAGACCCGCTGCCCGAGCGCGAATTGCGTATCGCTGGCCTTGCGCCGCAAACGATTCCGCCGGGCGATCTCGAAAACCAGCGTGATGGGCTTGAGCGTCTGGCGGAAGGTCGCTCCGATGGTGCCGGTAACCTCACCCACCAATTTCTGGCCCAACGAAGCAGGCGGCGCGTCGCTCGTTGGACTGAAGTCCGGCGCGGGCATCGGCGTCTGCATCCGAGGCGCGGCAGCGAGGCCGGCGCTCGACGGACGGTTGGGCGCGATGCCCTGGGACGAGGGTCGAGTCGGCGCGATACCCTGCTGCGAGGGCCGCAGCGGCTGGGGCGCGCCCGCGGTCGAGGCGGCGGGCACCACCACGGGGGTGCGACAGCCGGGGCAGGCGAAACGCATGCCGGCCTTCTCGTCCGGAGCGTTGAGGATTTTCTGGCAGCCGGCGCAATTGAAGCGGATCACGGGCGGTCTCCTGGGTTGCGTGGGATGCGAGAGCGTTCAAGAATCGGCGGTCATGGAGCCTTGTCCGTACCGCCGCAGAACAGGAGCATGTAGTACGTCGTGCCGTCCTTGGCCGTCGCGATACCGATGCCGATGTGGTCGAATTCCTCCTCGACCAGCTGGGCGCGGGTGCTCTTGGACAGGACCAGCTGGTCCACCAGTTCCTGCGCTGGGGGCATGCCGCGCGACGGGATCGTCAGCCGGAAGTAGCGCAGATAGCCGTAGTTGTCCTGCTTGCCGGCGTTCTTGGTGCGGGCCAGCGAGTCGGCCTCGGCCCGGGCGCCGACGAACAGCTTCTGCACCGGCAGTAACGGCCGCGCGCCGTCGGCTTGCCGCAGGCGATTGATGGCTTCGAGGAGCGCCAGTTCGTCCGGCTTGATGGGGAACGTGGCCGGCGGCGTCTTGACCGGCGGATCCATCTTCGGGACCGGGTCGGTCTTCGGCGGAGGATCGGTTTTCGGATTCGCCTTGGGCGTGGGGTCCGTCTTCGGCAAGGGGTCGGGCGTGGTCGGCCCAGTGGCGACCAGCGTGGTCGGCGGGCGTGTGACCTTGGGCACCGACGTAACCTTGAAAGAGTCGAAGAACTTCTGCGCTTCGGCGGATGGGGCGGACGACTTCGGATACTGGGCCGTCAACGAGAAGACCCGCGCTTCCGCGAGAATGGTCCGGCGCACCAGCAACTGGTCCCCCGCCAGCTCGACGACGACTTCTTTCCCGCTGTAGGGTCCAGCCGTGACATCCTGCTCGCGGACCAGCGTGCCGCCCGCGCTGACCAGGCTATGCCGCAACCAGGCGAGGTACAGGTAGTTGTTGATGGGCAGGTCGGCGAGGTCGTAATACTGCACTGAATAATGGCGCGAGCCAAACGGCTGAGCGCTGATTTCGGTGATCTTGCCCGCCGTGATTTTTGGATCGGACTTGTCCTTCTGCGCCGGGTTGGGCGGCAGCAGCACGGTAAAGCCGCCATCCGCGGATGTGTATTCCTTCCACCCCGCGCCGGGACCGGCGAACAGGAAGTAGTAGGCCACGCCAACACCGGTACACAGGAACATCAGGGCCATCATGCCCACGCCGGCGGCAATAGCGCCAATGAGCAACGAACGACGGCCCGGTTCAGCCGCCGGGGTTGGTGCCGGCGAAGCTTCGGATGCCGAGGCGGAGCCAAAGTCGAAGTTTACCGGCGCGCCGCCCGCTTGCACGAGGAAACTGGTGTTGCACTGGGGGCACCGGACGTTCTTGCCGGCGAGATGATCGGGGGCGTTGAACTTCCGGGCGCAGCCCGGGCACTGGCTGGCAATGCTCACTGGACGATCTCCTGGAAGACACGGACACAGCCGGTGCCTTCCGGGCGACGGGCTGCGTTCCTGGCCTCGGACGGTGGCGTTCGTTCCACCGACCAGGTTGTTAGAATCCTAGCCGAAAAACTTCAGCGGAACATAGAAAAATGTACAAGTCTGCAAGTCTGCCGGGGGCAGGGTGACAGACATACGTCCTCTGTAGGTTATACCTCGATTCCGGAGCAAAGGCCGACAGTCGAACCTGAAAATTCCTGGGGCGGCTTGAAAATTGCGATTTCTTCATGCAGCGACCGCGTGGCGGGCGGTTGTCCCAGCTGGGCGCGGGGAGTAGATTAATAACAGTCATCGCGCGGCCGCCGCCAGCGCGGGTTTGCGCGTCGGCACCGGGAGGGCTTAGCCTTGCAACGCATCCTGTTCTGTCTGCCCTTGTGCCTGTGCCTCGGTTCCGACCGCCCGCCGGAACGGCCGCCCGTGCTGCCGGTCGTCGTGGTGCGCGCCGATCTGGTCAAGGACAATGGCGCTGCGCTGCCCAGCGCCGCCGAGTTCGAGCGCCTGGCCAAAGACGACCC
>JAEUIF010001120.1 GCA_016795185.1 Planctomycetia bacterium
ATCATCAACCAGCCGGCGAAGTCGTGAAAGACGGCGTTGGCCAATTCGCTCGACACGGTTTCGTGCAGCACGCCGGTAGCGGTGATGCGCAGCACGTTCGCGGCCAGGGCAATCGGCACCGCGCTGGTGACGATCAGCAGCTTCTCCCAGATCGGCCGGCGGACGATCAGCGCGAAGGCGGTCGAGAGGGCGAAGAAGACCACGAGCATTCGGAGACCGCTGCACGCCTCGACGATGCCCATCTCGACTTCGCTCAGCAGGATGACGTTGCCTTCGGCCAGCGCGGGCAGGCCGAACGCTTGTAGCAGGAAGGTGCTGACCACGGTAGCGAACCGCTGGAGCGGTTCAGCCAGCATGCCAGCGTAGCGATAGGGCAGTGGAATCATGAAGCCGAGGAACAGAATCGCCGGCCAGGTCCAGCGGATCGCGGACCAACCGCCGACGAGCAACACCACGCCAGCCAGGCAGGGCAGCAGCGAGATGGGATCGTACCAGACGAAATGAAAATAAGCGCCGAACAGCCGGCAGGCGACGCCGACGGTCAGCAGCAGGCCGCCCCACAGCCAGCTGGGGCGCACGAGTTCGGTGGGCATCAGGTCGCGCCGCAGCCAGAGCAGGACTGCCGCGAAAACCGGCACCAGCCAGCCGTGCGAATAGGAGGCATCGTAGGACCAGCGCTGCGACAGTTCGGTGAGCGTCGTCCAGTAAGCCCAGAGCAGACAGAGCAGCGGGCCGCCGTAGGCCAACAGCGCTGGCCAGCGCGCGGAGCGGACGGCAGTGATGGATTGCTGGGTCATGGCACCCTCCCTGGCGAGCCATCCAGGACGCGAGTTGCGGGCTCGCGGGCCTGGGTCGTGCGGCGTCGGGCTTCTCAAGGTGACGGGCAGGTCCACCGACGGGAGCGGACGGCTGCGCAGGCATCCCAACCTGAGCGCGACTGGACCGGGTCGGGTCCAGAATTGCCTCACCCCCGTTCGAGACACTTGTACCACGCGGCGGCAATCTTACTGTCCGCGCGGTTTGCGAGTCAATTCACGTTTCAAGTCGCGGAACCCCGGAAACGGCAACCAATTGGGGCATTTGCGGCCGGGCGCGACCGTGGTGGACCATGCCGGCAACCGCATCGCCGTCGCCTTGCCGCAGGCTCGGACTCTCCAGACCTCCTGCTGGCATCCCCTCTTCCGCCGCCCCTTCGAGCCAAGAAAACTCGTTGGGCACGGAGTGGCAAAAACCCAGTGTTTTGCCACTGCGCGCCAATTGGCTCTGGGCACGGGGTGGCCGAAACTCCAGTAATTGGCCACTGCGAGCCAAACTGCTCATATTACCCCGACTGCCATTGCACCACCGCACCTCGGTTTGGCAGACTTCAGTTGCCGCTGGCCCGGACGCCGCGCGACTGCCTCGATGTCCCAAGGGCCGACCCAGTGTGTTGTCCCAGGAGTGATTACCTGACCAATTGCCGTACGTCGGGCTTTTCAGCCCGACAGGTAGCGCCGGTGATGCACGGTGTCGTCGAGCGAGCGCGGCCAACCTCGGGCGCGACGGGTCGGGCTGGAAAGCCCGACGTACTACAGACAGCCATTCTCGGGACATTGCACCAAGCCGTTACTGCGCGACGAAGGGGGCGGCAGCATTCAATGCGCGCCACGGCCCGATAGTCGGTTCAATTCAGGGCTTCTGTCCGGCCTTTCGTTCGGATAGCATGATGGAGGAAGCGGGAGAGGTCCATCGGCGATTGGCGAGAAAAACCTTGCTTTTCCAGCCCACCCAAACTCTACAATAAACTCTCCTGGAATGCGCGGCTGTGCCCGGCGGCTCGCGACGCCAGCGCTGTCGCCGCGGGCCGAGCAACCTCAACCGCCTTTGGAACTTTCAGCTTAGGGACCGTGCGGATGCCGATGCGAGCCCAACCGCAATTGGAGCCGATTCCAGGCTACAAGCTCATCGAGCGCCTGGGCGGCGGCGGCTTCGGCGAGGTCTGGAAAGCCGAGGCTCCCGGCGGCATCCTCAAGGCTATCAAGTTCGTCTTCGGTACCCTGCACGGCGCTACCGAGGAGGAGGGCGGCGCCCAGCAGGAACTCAAGTCGCTCAACCGCGTCAAGAGCGTCCGTCATCCCTACATCCTGTCGCTGGAACGCTACGACATCGTCGATGGCCAGCTGCTCATCGTCATGGAGCTGGCCGACCGCAACCTCTGGGACCGGTTCCAGGAGTGCCGCAAGCAGTCGCTGCCGGGTATCCCGCGCGACGAGTTGCTCCGCTACATGGAAGAGGCAGCGGAAGCGCTCGACCTGATGAACATGCAGTACGGCTTGCAGCACCTCGACATCAAGCCGCAAAACCTGTTCCTGGTCCACAACCACCTCAAGGTCGCCGACTTCGGCCTTGTTAAAGACCTCGAGGGCATGAACACGCAGGTCACGGGCGGCGTCACCGCGGTTTACGCCGCGCCCGAGACCTTTGACGGCATTGTCAGCCGTTACTGCGACCAGTACAACCTGGCGATCGTCTATCAGGAGCTGCTGTGCGGCGAGCGACCGTTCGCGGGTACGAATGTCCGTCAGCTGCTGATGCAGCACCTGACCGCGCCGCCGAATTTGAAAGGCTTGCCCGAGTGCGACCAGCCGATCATCGGCCGTTCACTCTCGAAGAAACCGGACGACCGTTACCCGTCCTGCATGGACATGGTGCAGGCGCTCAAACGAGCGGGGCTGGGCCTGTCGCTCCTGAAGCAGGACTCGAAGCCCATCGATGCGACACCGCCGCCGGCACCGAAGCCCGTCGCCGCGCCGATGCCGACCTCCACGACAATGCCTCCCGCCGCGCCGCCGGCCCAGACGATGGTTTCGCCCATTCCGGCCGTGCCGCCCGGTTCCATGACGATGCCGCCCGGTTCCATGACGATGCCGCCCGGCTCGATGACGATGTCGTTGTCGGTGTCGATGCTGCGGAAGGACATGCCGATTCCGCCGCGGCAGGAAATCACGGGCGACGGCCTGCTGATGCCGGCCCTGGTCATCGGCGTTGGTGGCCTGGGGTTGAAAGTCCTGCGGCAGCTGCGCCGCGGCTTGACCGAACGCTGCGGCCCGCCCGCCATGATCCCGCACATCCAGCTGCTGTACCTGGAAACCGACCCCGAAGCGCTTGGTGAAGCACTGGGGGGCGCGCCCGACTCGGCGCTGGCCGAAAATGAAATCGTCCTGGCGAAGCTGAACAAGCCCTCGCACTACCTGCGGCCGACGCGCGGCCGGCTAGCGCCCATCGACCCCTGGATGCACATGGGCATGCTCTGCCGGGTGCCGCGCAACCAGGTCACGACCGAAGGGCTGCGCTTGCTCGGCCGCCTGGCCTATGCCGACAACTATCGCGGCATCGCCTCGAAGGTGAAAAGCGACCTGGCCGCGCTGGCTAATCCCAACGCGCTGACGGCCGCCGACCGACAGACGCGGCTCGGCGTCCGCACCAGCCGCCCGCGCGTCTACATCGTCAATAGCCTGTGCGGCGGCACCGGCAGCGGCATGTTCATCGACCTGGCCTACACCGTTCGGCGTCAGCTGGGCAAGATCGGCGTCACCGACCTCGACGTGGTGGGTGTCTTCCTCGTGCCCGCCGCCGACCGCAATGCCCGCAAGAACCCCGCCCTGGTCAACGCCTTCGCTTCGCTGATCGAACTGAATCACTTTAGCACGCCGGAGATCACCTATTCGGCCACCTTCGACGAGGCGGACGAGGGCTACGTCGATCCCGCCGCGCCGTTCAGCCGGTCGATCATGGTGCCGTTGCCCGAGCCTTCGCCCGATCCCAAGCCGACCGACGACGCGGCTGCCTGGGCCGCCGACTTCATTTGCCGCGATTTGGTCGCCCCGCTGGGCCGCGCGGTGGACGAAGCTCGCGCCAAGCTCGATCCGGCCGGCGGCGGTGAAATGATCTGCCAGACCTTTGGCGCGAACCTGTTCTCGACGCCGCGCCGGGCGCTGCTCGACCAGGTCGGCAAGGCATTGACCCGCCAGCTGATGCAAAGCTGGCTGCAAGGCGACCGCACGTTGCAGAAGGCCGTCCGCGCCCGCTTGACGGAGTTGCTCGAACGGGAGGAATTGAACCCGGAAAGCATGATCGCCGCGCTGCAAAGCGCCTGCACCAGCGCGGTCGGCAAGGCTCCGGAGCACGCTTTCAGCAAGATCGTCAACCAAGGTTTCAGCGGGACCAATGCGGATGTCAGCGCGGTCCCGAAGGTCATGGACCAGTTGCACCAGATCATCGGCGAACCGCAGGAAGAAGACGGCGAGGCCCCATCCACTCCGATGATCGAAGCCCTGGACACCGCCACGGCCAACTTGCGCAAGGACTGGGAGCAAAAGTTTGCCACGCTGGTGCGCGGCATGCTCGACGACCCACGCTTCCGCCTGGCCGGCGCGGAGGAAGCCGCCGTGCAGTTGTCGTCCATGCTCAAGGAGGTGGTGCAGCAGCATCAGCCGCTCTTGCAGGAACTGCTCGACCGCGCCGGCGAAGCGTATGGCACGATCGATGAATTGACGCAGACCCTGCAAAAGGGCTCGTGGTGGCCCGGCCGCACCAACAAGGTGGCCCAGGACCTCAAGGAAGCACTGGAAACCTATCCCAAGACGCGCTACCAAGGTCTGGTGCTCGAATGCTTGCTGGAAGCCTATCAGCACATCATTGACAAGTTGCCCAAGCGCCTGGAAGACCTGAAATTCTGCCGGCAACGGCTTTCGGAGTTGCAACGCTCGCTGGAAGATCGTCCGCTGCCCGGTCGCGGTCCGCAAACCCCGTCGATCAACCTCGGACCGGGGCGGCACTTCCTGCCGGGCGATGCGCTGAGCGTCGAGGACGCCATCGAGTCGCTGGCCCGCCAGGTGCGGCCCGAATCGATGCTCGAACTGGACGAGAAGGTGCAAGTCTCAATCAAACGGCAGTTCAAGTCCCTGCTGGCTGTCTGCCTGGCGGCCAATGAGATGTTCAAGGATTTGCCCGGCATCATTCGCCAGGAGGCGGAAGCGCACGTCGAAAGCTTGCTCGGCACGGGCAGCGTGGCGGCGACCTATCTGGACCACCAGGGCACCGAACAGGAAGTGTCTGCGGACCTGGCCGCCGCTTTTGAAGCAGCCACGCCGGTGCTGCCTGGTTTACGGTCATCGTCGCCGGAACTGACCTTCCTGGTCTTGCCGAAAGATGAAGCGGGCAAGGAACTGGGCCAGCTGGCACGCTCGGTATTCGGCGAGGTCCAGGTGATCGAGGCCGAAGGCGCGAATGACATCTACTTCTACCGCGAGCGCAGCCAGGTGCCCTTGCCCGACCTGCCACAACTGGGCCTGGCCGCCGAGGAAGCCTACAAGCAGATGACCGCGTCCGGCCAGTACACGCCGCACAGCCGTAATGACGTCACCGAATGGAAGAGCGCGACGTGATCAGGCGAGCGGCGGGGGGT
>JAEUIF010000091.1 GCA_016795185.1 Planctomycetia bacterium
TCGTAGACGCCCGGCTTCTCAATCTCCAGCCGCTCGACCTTCTTCGGGTTGTCCTGGCACCCGACCGGCCCCTGAAGGCCAACGGGTTTGCCCTCGGCAGCCGCGCCGGCCGGCGCGGCGTCAGCGCGGACTACTAGCGCGAGCAGCGCGCACCACAGCAACAACAGGGACATGGCGAGCGGCCGGGAGAGAGTCATGGCGGCAGCCTCGGCAGGATGGTGGGGGATGTGCGGAGCGCGCGGGGCAACCCTTCGATACTACACCAGGCGAACCCCTGGAGCAATTAGGCAAACGAGGCAGGGTTCAGGCCGCGCGCGGGGCAGCTTGCGGTTGCATCGCAAGCGAGCATGCGGAATAATCCCGCCCGGTTTTTGGCCTGGGATGAATCCACCCATCTGCTGACCGACCCCACCCAGCTCGCCATACTTTCCTGGAGACCGTTGCGATGAAGCTCCGTCCCTGGCGGCGGTGGATCCGCGGGCGTCGATACCCGGTTCAGAACCGTTCGCTCGCGAGCCGCTTCCGGCCGCACTGCGAGGCGCTGGAAAGCCGCGAAACACCGGCCAATGTCTTCGTCGTCAACAGTACCGCTTCCGATGGTCCCGGTTCGCTGCGTCAGGCGATCCTCGACGCCAACGCGACCCCGAACGAACTGGACGGCCCCGACCTCATCCGCTTCGCCATCGAAAGCAGCGCGCCCTCCATCGCGCCGCTGAAGGCCCTGGAAGCCATCACGGAAGCGGTCATCATCGACGGCACCACGCAGTTCGGCTTCGTGGGCGCGCCGCTCGTCGAACTGAACGGCAGTCTGGCCGGCGCGGGCACGCATGGTCTGATTATCGCCGCCAACGATGTGGTGGTGCGCGGCCTGATTATCAACCGCTTCAGCGGCGACGGCATTCAGGTGCAGGGCAGCAACAACGAAATCGACGGCAACTTCATCGGCACCGATCACACCGGCTTGCTGGACTTCGGGAACGGCGGCCAGGGCATCAGTATCGCGAGCGGCAGTACCATCGGCGGCCCGACCGGCAACACGATCAGCAACAACATCATCAGCGGCAACGGCGGCAGCGGGGTGGTCATCAACAGCGGCGCGTTTCGCGTCGAAACAGACTTCATCGGCAACACGGTGCGCGGCAACCTGATCGGCATGAACGCCAACGGCGAGGCGCTCGGCAACAGTCAGCATGGCGTGGCAATCAACGGTTCCTTCAACCGGATCGGCGGCGATCTTTTCGGGACCGATACGAACCTCATCGCCTTCAACGGTCAGGACGGTGTGTCCGTCACGGGGGGCGACGGCAACACGATTCTGAACAATTCGATTTTTCAGAACGGCGGCCTGGGCATCGACCTGGGCAACGACGGCGTCACGCCCAACGACCTGGGCGACGGCGACCTGGGGCCAAATGAACTGTACAACTTCCCCGAACTGGTGAGCTACGACCCCGAAACGGGCTTGCTCACCGTGGTGGTCAGCGGCATGCCGACCGCCGAGGGCGGTGTCCTGCTGCAATTCTTCTTCAGCAACAGCGCGGACCCCAGCGGCCACGGCGAGGGCCAGTTCTTCATCAGCGAAACCGTCGTGGGCCTGCCGCCGGGCCTGGGCTTCGTGTTCGAGATCGAACTGGGCTCACTGCCGAGCGGAGGCTTCATCACGGCCACGGCGACCGAGTTCCGCACCGGCAACACCTCGGAATTTTCCAACGTCCTCGTCGTGCCGCGCACACCGGGCGGCGGGGAGGAAGAGGAACCCGGCGGCGAAGACCCGACGCCCAGGCCGACGGGCCGACCAACCTCCACGGACAAGCCGGACCCCACGGTCAGCCTGGTGCTTGCGCCACCGCCGGAACTCATGCTGCTGGCCAGCGCCGTCGCGGGCGAGGTGGAATCGTTGCTCCTGCCGCCCGCAGTCACGCGGCTGGGCGGTGTGTTTCAGCCCGCGGCCCGCGACGGCGCGGGCCGGACGGGCGGCAACGGCGGCGACCTCCGCGACGCCATCAGTCGGGCTTACACCGGCGAAATCGGCGGCTTGCTGTTCCACGACCTGAACGGCGACGGACTCCTTGGCCCGGAAGAGTCCCCGCTCTCGGCCCACATCGTTTTCCTCGACGCCAACGACAACGGCGCGCTGGACGACGACGAATGGTGGACCATCACCAGCAAGAAAGGCGAGTATCGCTTTCCGAACCTGGCGCCCGGCCGCTACAACGTCCGGCCGCTGACGGACGCTCAGGCGTCGCAGGCGTTGCAAGCCAAGGGCTACGAGGTCAAGCGCATCGCACCGCTGCGGCCCACGGCCCCGGAAGTCGGCCGCCGGCAGGTCGAACTGACCGACAGCCAGCGCACGGTCTACGGTGTAAACTTCGGCGCCCGCGTCCGCGTGCGGCAGACGCCGTACATTCCGGTGCATCACGATCCGGACGAAGGCGTCTCTCCGGACGCCCGCTCGCGTCCGCGGGAAATGCACTCGCCGGCCGAGGAAGCCACGCTCCCGGAAAAGTCGCCCGGCGAGCAGCTGGAATCCGTGCCGCCGCGCTGATTCCGTGCTATAGTGCGAAAACCAGTAAGGTGTTGTTCAATCGGAGGCTGAGGGTGCCATGC
>JAEUIF010001180.1 GCA_016795185.1 Planctomycetia bacterium
CATCCCCATTCTTGGGATCGCCACCCTTGCCTTCGCCGCCCTTACCTTCACCACCCTTACCTTCCTTGCCTTCACCGCCCTTACCTTCACCGGCCTTGGGGTCGCCGCCCTTGCCTTCGCCGGCCTGCTTCCCTTCGCCGCCCTTACCTTCACCACCCTTGCCTTCCTTGCCTTCGCCGCCCTTACCTTCCTTGCCTTCGCCGGGGTTCTTCCCCTCGCCGCCCTTGCCTTCTTCGCCACCCTTGCCTTCCTTGCCTTCGCCGCCCTTGCCTTCGCCCTTCGGGCCGCGCGAGTCTTCCTTGCTTTCACCCCGGCCCTGGCCGGCGTTCTTGCCTTCGCCCTTCTGTTCGCCGCGCTTGGCCTCGCCCTTGCCCTGGCCGGCCTTGCCGCCCATCGCCTCGGCGATGTTCTCGGTGTTCTTGGTCACACCTTCCTGGTTCTTGGCCAGGTCGCCTTGCTCCATCGAGCCGCGCTCGGTCTGGGCGCGGACGACCTTCTGGTCGCGGATGACCTTGTTCAGTTCCTTGAGGATGTTCTGGATGCGTTCCTTCTCGGCCTTCAGCTGGGCATCGCGGCTGTCGCTCAGCAGCAGGGCCAGCATCGCCCGCAGGTTCGCCGTGAGCTGCTCGGCCTGGTCGATGGCTTCCTTCACTTCTTGAAGGTTCGTCGCCTTCGACTTCTGGAGCAGATCGACCAGCTTGTTGAAGCGGACGTCCACGCCGGACTCGTTGGCCAGCTTGATGGCGTCCTTGAGCATCTGCGCCTTTTCGCGGTCTTCCTGCTTGGACGAGCGTTCCAGCCGCTGCGCCAAAGCCAGCAGGTCCTGCTCGAAGCGGAAGAAGCGGTCCGCCAGCAGTTGCTGCTTCAGGCGGGCATCATCCTGGATGCTCGCCGGCGCCTTGTCGTCCACCTTGGGCTTGGCCGGTGGATCGGCGGCCTGCGCTGCCATGAGGCACGCCAGGGTCGTCACACTCAGCGCGACCACGCATCGACGGAACATGGGTCTTCCTCCGCGATCAGGGCTTGTTGGCCGATTGACTGTAAGCCAGTATAGTTTCGCTCACCACTGGGACGCAAGCGGGCATCCGCTAAACAGACGACCCAGGGGAGTTATTCCAACAGGCGAACCAAGGGCAGCGTCGATTACGGCTTCTTCGGTTCGGGGTCGAGCAGGTCCTTCAGCAGGTCTTCCTCGATGCGCGCCTTCAGGTACTTGAGGATGGCGACGTTGTCGCGTTGCTCTTCCTCGATGGCCCGCAGCTTGACGATCAGCGAGTTGATGCCCTCGATCTGTCCCATCTGGTCGAGGACTTCCTGCAACCGTTCGATGAGCTGATCGAGCGTGGCCTTGGCCTGGTCGGCCAGCTTCTTGTCGTTTTGCTTCTTCTCCAGATTTTGCTGGAGGTTGCGCTCGCTGTCCTCGGCCTTGAGGAACTCCCCGCGCAGAGCCAGGTCGAGCAGCTGGGCGATGGCCGAATCCTTTTGAATCTTCTGGTTGCTGACGCGGTTGGTCTCTTCCTCCCGCACGATGCGGCGGTAATCGGTGAAGACTTCCCGCGCCGTGATGGCCCCGGCGCCGATGGTGTCGGCGATTTCCAGGACGCGCGTCGCCAGCGGGCTGTAGGTCTTCTCGTCGAGCTTGGGGTCTTCCAGTTCCTGGGTCACCTGCTGGAGCTTGGTGCGGCTGTCGCGCAACCGGCTTTGCAGCTGCTCCAGCTTCAGGAAGAGGCCGGTCTGCTCCTTGGCGATCTCGGCGAGCAGTTCGTGCTCGGAAACCACAAGCAGGGTGAAGCGTTCCTTGCTCTCGCCGACGCGCGGCCCGGTCTCGACGTTGTTGTCGCTGGCTTCCACCCAGAGGCGGAGCCGGTAGCGCGGCTGCTGGGCGTTCTCGCCGGAGGCTCGCAGCTGCGGCAGATGTCGTTGCAGGTCGAAAACCTCGCGGTCCGAATCCACGGTGAAGTCGGGCACCAGTGGGCCGCGCTGCCGGTCCTGGTATTGCGCGGGCAACGGCTGCTGGAGCTTCAGCGCCAGCTGCGCCTTGGTCAGGTCGAAGCGGTCGCGCTTCTTGACTTCCTCGGCGAAGGTGCCCAGCGAGGCGAGGTCCACGCGGTCGGGCTCCGCCGTGGTGGGTTCGACCAGGTGGCCGACGTAACCGAGAAACGGCGCGGCGGCGGCCAGTCCGGCCGGCCCCTGCGTGGGAGTCAAGTGGGCGGCCAGGGCGGCCAGCACGGCCCGCGCCCGCACAGCGCCCGCGTTCTCCACCAGGCTGTAGCTGAAGTGATAGCGCAGCTGCGACAGGCCGTGGTCGTCGCGCACCCGGCCGTGGAACTTCTCCTGGCCGCGCTCATCGCGCGCCGGGCCGCTGAACGGCACCATCGCGATTGGCGTGATCATGAAGCCCTGGCTGGTCTTGCGGACCACGTCCAGGAACACTTCCACCTCGGGCGCGGTATCGACCTTCGGCTCGATGATGACGTGCCGGCGGCTGGAGACGTTGTCGGTGTCGAGGAACTCGAAATCGAAGTCGAGCCGTTCGCTGACGTTCGCGAACGTGACCTCGAAACGCTTGGCATCCTCGCCGACGATCTTGACGGGCAGCTTGGCCAGCTGGTCGCCCGCCTTGGTCTTGTCGCGGCGCGGCAGGATGGTCACGCTCTTGAGCAGCGGCAGGTCCTGGTCGGCCTTGTCGCGCTCCTTGTCGACCAGGCCGCTCAGGGTCAGGTCGGTGCCGGCGGGCACGCCGATGGAAGTATTCTCGTCGCCCAGGTAGACGCGCTCCCGCGGCAGCACCTGCTTCAGCCCCTTGAGGTCTTTCAGGCTGCCGTCGAGCGGCGGCCGGTGGTAAAGGTAGGCGGGCTGCGCCTCGACGCGGTACAACTCGGCCAGCGCCGGCGGCGGCACCAGGATGATGCGGCTGGGCAGCGTGCGAAAGTCCTTGGCGACCGCCTTGAAGCGCACGGTTTCCTTCAGGCCGGTGAAGTTGCCGGAGAACTCGTTGCCGGCGTCGGGCGTCAGCGGGATGTCGCCGCTGGTCTTCTGGCCGTCGTAGGTGACGCCGACCGTCTCGGGCAGTTCCAGCACGCGAATGCGCCGCTGCATGGCGATGTCCTTCGCCCGCAGGGCCAGCTTGTCGTGCAGGGTGTTGCGCAGGGCGATGACCGTATCGCCGTCCAGCTGGCCCGCTTCCTTGTCGAGCCGGACCTCGATCTGGTCCACCGTCATATTGGGGTCCCAGCCGGCGGGCAGCGTCGGCACGCTGTTCAGCAGCCGGCGGTCGTTCTGCACATCGTTCCAGGTCAGGGCGCGCCAGCCGCCGCGCACCTTGGGATCGGCATAAACCCACTTGACGGCCCGCACGCGCACCGGCACGGAATCGACATTCTTGCCGACCTTCAGGTTGCCGTCCGTGGGGAAGCCCACCAGTTCGAGGTGCGCCTGCCGGGGCCAGATGGTGTCACGCAGCGCGATGTTGCGCTCGAACCAGATGGACGCCACGTTGTTGAAATGCTGGAAGAACGTGCCGAAGCCGGCCGGCTGCTTGGCGATCGAACCGTAGAGCGCGTAACCGAGGAAGGCCAGCACATAGCAGCCGACGGTGAGCCCGGCGACGACCAGGCCGTAGCGCTGCAACCGCTTCCAGTTGAACGCCTCGTTGACCGGAATCTGATCCACGGCGCGGGCGGCGTCCTGAATGGTCAGGTCGATCATGACCTGCGAGTAGCCGTACTTCTCGCCGGCCTTGGGGTCGGCCAGTTCGACGGCGGTGATGAGCCGGTCGCCGAGAATCTGCGGGAAGCGGCGTTCGAGCACCAGGGCCAGGGCCGCGTTGCGGAACTCGCGGGTCAACCGCAGCAGCACCTTGACGGCCACCACGGCCAGCAGGCCGGAAACCAGAATGACCAGCATGCCGACGCGCAGGCTGCGGGCGCTCTCGAAGACTTCGACCCAGTCGACCGTGAACGCCTTGAAGAAGCCGTAATCGAGGATCAGCCCGATCCAGAACCACAGCGACAGGTACACCAGCAGCACGGCAGCGCCTTCGATGGTGACGTACAGCCGGATGTAGCCGCGCAGCCGCTCCAGCGGATCGCAGACTTTGCGGTGCAGGTCGGCACGCTTGGCGTCGTTCAGGTTCGGCGGCGGCAAGGTTGCGGTAGACATAGTTATCTTC
>JAEUIF010001219.1 GCA_016795185.1 Planctomycetia bacterium
GGTGCCGGTGGGGCGTGTGTGTCGTGTGGTTGTCCTGGGGGGCGCCGGCGCGGGTGGGGGTTACGCGCGTTGTGGTCACAAAACCTCGGGGGTTACCCCCCGCCGCTCGCCTGACATTGACTCCGTTACAGCAGATCATCGCCGGCGAACTGCTCAAGGAAATTCGCGGCCGGCTGGGGTTCCTGCTCAACGTCGGCCTGCACTACCTGACGCTCGAACGCTCCGCGCCGACGCTGTCGGGCGGCGAGGCGCAGCGCATTCGCCTGGCGGGCCAGATCGGCTGCGGGCTGGTTGGCGTGCTCTACATCCTCGACGAACCGTCCATCGGCCTGCACCCGCGCGACAACGAACGATTGCTCCGCAGCCTGGAACAGCTGCGCGACATCGGCAACACCGTCATCGTCGTCGAGCACGACGAGGAGACGATGCGCGCCGCCGATTACATCGTCGATTTCGGCCCCGGTCCCGGCGTGCGCGGCGGCAAGGTGGTGGCGGCGGGCAACTACGCCGAGCTGACCGCCCATCCGGACAGCCTGACGGGCCAGTATCTCACCGGCCGCAAGCAGATTCCGCAGCCGAAGCAACGGCGGCCAGGCAGCGGTCAGAAGCTGCGGATCGTGGGGGCACGGCATCATAACCTGAAGAACATCGACGTGGACGTGCCGCTCGGCGTCTTCGTCGGCGTCACGGGGGTGTCGGGCTCCGGCAAGAGTTCGCTCATCAACGACATTCTGCTCGAAGGACTGCGGGCCAGCGGCCGGCGCGACTCCGAAGACGAAGGCAACGGCAGTGAGTCCAACGGCGATGGGAACAGTGGGCTGACGCCGACCGCTCGCCTGATCGGCGCGCACGACCGCATCGAGGGCGTCGAGCAGATCGACAAGGTCATCGCCATCGACCAGACGCCCATCGGCCGGACGCCGCGTTCCAACCCGGCCACGTATATCAAGGTCTTCGACGAGATTCGTTCGCTGTTCGCGCAGCTGCCCGAGGCCAAGGTGCGCGGCTATCAGCCGGGGCGTTTCAGCTTCAACAAGCCGGGCGGGCGCTGCGAGGCGTGCGAAGGCAACGGCTCGAATCGTCTCGAAATGGACTTTCTCGCGGACGTCTGGCTGACCTGTCCGGTGTGCGATGGGCATCGCTTCAACCGCGAAACCCTGCAAGTGCGCTTCAAGCACAAGAACATCCACGACGTGCTGAACATGGACGTGCAGGAAGCGCTCGAACACTTCACGAACGTGCCGAAGATCCGCACGATGCTGCAAACGCTGCACGATGTGGGCCTGGACTACCTCAAGCTCGGCCAGGCTTCGCCGACGCTGTCCGGCGGCGAGGCCCAGCGCATCAAGCTGGCCCGCGAATTATGCCGGCGCGGCACCGGCCGCACGCTCTACGTGCTCGATGAGCCGACCACCGGGTTGCACTTTGACGATATCGACAAGCTGCTGCGCGTGCTGCATGGCTTCGTCGAGAACGGCAACACGGTCGTCGTCATCGAGCACAACCTCGACGTGCTGAAGACCGCCGACTGGCTGATTGACCTGGGACCGGAAGGCGGTTCGGGCGGCGGGCAGTTGGTTTGTGTCGGCACGCCGGAGACCGTCGCCGAATGTGAGGCGTCGTTCACGGGGCAAGCGCTGCGCGACCTATTGAAACCTCGTCGTTTAGCCGCGAGC
>JAEUIF010001271.1 GCA_016795185.1 Planctomycetia bacterium
CTGGGTGCCATGCCCTCGTGTCTGGTTGGTAATGGAGCAATCGCCCTCTTCCACTGCCCACGAAGTGCGGTGGGCATGGCACCCAACCCACCTGATTGAACAGGTTGTCCCTGGCCTCAACACTAGCGAGGGATTTCGTGGCATCCCTCGCTGGCGCGTCCGGCGAACTCTGGCTTGGGCAACGCTGGCGCTTCGGGCAAACTTCTCCGCTAACTGTCGCCACTTGCCTCGTTCGCCAAATTGCCGGTTGCGCCGTTTTTTTCGTCTTTGCGGTGAACCGGGGCCATGCGGGTTGCCGAAACAATAACGGTAACGGTCGGAATGGCCCACGGACTCTTCCCGGCGACGAAAAGGAGACGGCGGATGGCAACCGCGCGCATGGGTGCGAAACTGGTGGCAGGGGGGCTGGTGCTGTTGGGCAGTGCGGCTGCCGCCGAAGCGGCGCCCACCACGGCCCAGATGCTGGGCTTCAAGCCCAAGCAGGAAGGCGTCGTCATCACCACGCCCACCGCTGAAGAACTGGCCAAGTGCAAGGTCGAACTCGTCAAGGCCACGCGCGGCAGCGGCTGGATGCTCAAGGACGAGAAGGGCGACCTGCTCCGCCGTTACATGGACACCAACGGCGACAACAAGATCGACGTCTGGTCCTATTATCACAAGGGCCTGGAAGTCTATCGCGAGCTGGACACGAACTTTAACGACAAGGTCGATCAGTACCGCTGGCTGCACAGCGCCGGCAGCCGCTGGGGCCATGATCCCGTCGAGGACGGCAAGATCAAGGGCTGGCGTGTGATCTCCGCCGAGGAGGTCAGCCAGGAAGTCCTGCAAGCGCTGGTCAAGCGCGACTTCGCGAAGTTGCAGGCCGTGCTGATGACCGAGGCGGACATCAAGGCCCTGGAACTGCCCACCGCCGAAGCGGAGCGCATCCGCGCTTCGTTGCGCAAGGCGCCCGCCAAGTTCCAGGAAACCCTCAGCAAGCTGAGCACGCTTTCCGACAAGGCCCGCTGGGACCATTTGGAATTGGCGGTGCCGCAGTGCGTGCCCGCCGACGCCCTCACTGGCAAGCAAGACCTGGTCCGCTATACCAGCGCGCTGCTGCTCTACCAGCACGGCGACGACAAGGGCATGCAGGAAGCGAAGGCCCTGAAGCTGGGTGAAATGATCCAGGTCGGCACCGCCTGGAAACTGATCGACGCCCCCGAGCCCGGCTCGCTGCTCCGCGGCGAGGAAGGCCCGATGGCGAGCGAGACGCTGATCGTCAGCAAGGAAGTCGAGGAAATCCTGAAGCAGCTGGGCGAGCACGACAAGGCAGCGCCTGGCCCGAACGCCGGTCCCGCCGATTTGCATCGCCACAACGTCAAGCGCGCCGACCTGCTCGAAAAACTGGTGGCGCAAAAGGAACTCAAGCCCGAGGACCGCGACCAGTGGTTGCGGCAGGTGGCCGACTGCCTGAGCGTCGCCGCCCAGAACAGCCCGAACGGCGACAAGTCCACTTATCAGCGGCTCGTGACCTTGAAGGACAAGATCGCCAAGGACCAGCCGGAGAGCGGCACGGCGGCCTACGTCTCCTACTGCGAGATCATGGCCGACTATAACCTGCGCATCAGCACGGACGACGGTGTGAAGCTCCAAAAGGAGTTCCTCGACAAGCTCGAAAAGTTCGTCCAGGACTATCCGAAGGCCGAAAATGCCCCGGAAGCCCTGATGCAGCTGGGCATGATCTCCGAGCTGATGAACGAGGAAGGCCCGGCCAAGAAGTGGTACGAGATGTTCGCCAAGAACTATCCGAACCACCCGCAGGCCGCCAAGATGGAAGGCGCCAAGCGCCGCCTGGAATCGACCGGCAAGGACATGGAACTGGCCGGCGGCACCCTGGCCGGCAGCGCCTTCGACGTGAAGTCACTCAAGGGCAAGGTCGTCGTGGTCTACTACTGGGCCAGCTGGAACGGCCAGTGCGCTACCGACCTGGAGAAGCTGAAGGCGCTGCACGGCACGCACGCCGCCAAGGGCCTGGAAGTGGTCTGCGTCAACCTCGACGACGCCAGCGCCAGCGCCAAGAGCTTTCTGCAAGGGAAGACCGCGCCGGCCGTCCACCTGCATGAGCAGGGCGGCATGGCCAGCAAGCTCTCGGAGCACTACGGCATCCAGGTGCTGCCGACCATGTTCCTGATCGGCAAGGACGGCAAGGTGCTCAGCCATACCATCCAGATCACCACCGTCGAGGAAGAGGCCAAGAAGGCGCTGAACTAACG
>JAEUIF010000765.1 GCA_016795185.1 Planctomycetia bacterium
GCAGCAGGTACGGCTCGATCTCGTCACTCAACGTATCGGAAGGCAGGTTCATGGTCGCCCCTAGCGCCTCGACGCCGGTCGGCCCGCCCTCGAATACCCCGACCAGGGTTTCCAGGTAGCGGCGGTCCTGTTTATCGAGCCCCTCACCGTCCACCTCGGCCATGCTCAAGGCGGCGCGAGCGACATCCAGGGTGATGCGGCCGTCGGCCTCGCTGGCGGCGTAGTTGCGCGTCCACCAGAGCCGTGAGTTGGCGATGCGCGGCGTGCCCCGGCTGCGGCGGGCTAGTTCCAGGGCCGCATCGTCCGCGAGTTCGGTGTTGAGCTTCAGGGCATTGATGCGCACGATCTGCGCCAGTTCCTCGACCGTGTAAAACTCCAGGTGTTCGTGCATCTTGAAGCGGTCGCGCATCGGCCCGGACAGCATGCCGCTGCGCGTGGTCGCGCCGATGAGCGTGAAGCGCTTCAGCCGCATGGTGATGGTGCGGGCGTTGACGCCCTCGCCCAGCACGATGTCGATGCGAAAGTCCTCCATCGCCGGGTAGATGAACTCCTCGACCACGCGCGGCAGCCGGTGGATTTCGTCGATGAACAGCACCGAGCCTTCCTCGGCGTTGGTCAAAAACGGCAACAGGTCGGCGGGCTTCGAGAGCGCCGGGCCGCTGGTCATTTGCAGCGAGGTGCCCAGTTCGTTGGGCAGCACATTGGCGAACGTGGTCTTTCCCAGCCCCGGCGGGCCGTCGAAGATGATATGCGCCATCGGCTCCTTGAGCTTCTTGCAAGCCTTGAGCGCGATGCCGAGGCGCTGCACCACGGCCTTCTGACCGATGACCTCGCGCAGCCAGCGGGGACGCAGGGCGGCGTCGCGTTGCTTCTGCGCTTCGTCTTCGGGGTGGTTGCCCTGCACGACGGGTTGGCGTGCCATGATGTACCTCGGTTGTGCGCTAGCCGCCCCTTGGCGTTAAGTGACTTTCGACCCAGAGAACGAACTGGTCGCGGCCCATCTGTCCGGCTGCCGCTGCGAGAATGACAGCCTCCTGCTCGTCAACCGGCGCTTCGATGACCCAGCCATTCATCACCAAAAAGGTCTCCATGGCCGCGTGAGCAATGCGCTTGTTCCCATCCTGAAAGGCATGGTTCTTCAGCAGCGAGAAACCGAGCGCGGCCGCCTTGGCCCCCAACGTCGGATACAATTCCTGACCACCAAAGCTCATCATCGGCTGAGCCACGGCGGAGTCGAGCAAGCCGGCGTCGCGCAAGCCACTCGCCCCGCCGCTCTGGATCACCAAGCGGGCATGCAGTTCCAGCACTTCGGTAGTGGTCAGATAAATCACTGGGCCAATCGACGGTACAATTCCGCGTTCTTCTCCAGCACATAATCGGCGGCTTGCTGGAAGCGAGCGCGCCGTGTCAAATACTCGTCCAGCGTATTCTGCACCACGGCTTCGGGCGAAACGCCCAGCTCGGCGGCGACCTTTTGCAGCCGGTCGAGCTGATCTTCCTTCAGCGTGATGGTCAAGGTTGCCATGCTGCCTCCTCAATGAGGATCAATTGTCCCGCACGGCCCTGGCATTCAGCGTGCCAGAGCGTATCGACGCAGGCCCACCGAGTTGAGGGCTGCCGCGCCCCACCCGCACCGAATTCACCCGCCGCGCGACGAACTCATCCAGACTCAGCCGCAGCAGTTCCTCGACGGACACGCCGACCTGGCCGGCCGTCCGCTCCAGTTGCGACATCTTGCCCTCATCCACCACCAGGGAAAGCATGGGCATGATCGATCCCTCCGATCAAGTTCCAGCCTTGCTGTAGATCAGCACCAGTACGTCCTGGACACTCTCGAACTTCTGCCCGCCGGCCAGCACCTTGTCCAGTCGCACGCGGGCTTCCGCCGGGTTCAGGCCCACCGCCAGCAGGGCCTGGTAGGCGTCTTCGAGCAGGTTGCCATCGACCACCACGCTCGGCGCCGGGCCGTGCTCGCCCTGGATCACTGGCTCGTAGGCGACCGTGAAGCGCGTCACCTTGCGCTTCAGGGTGGCGACGATCTGTTCGGCGGTGGCAGCGCCGATGCCGGGCAGCGTGGTCAACCATTTGTTGTCCTCGCGCTGAATGGCAGCGGCGATTTCGCTGATCGGCCGGATCAGCGCTTTCAACGCCTTGCGCGTGCCGACCTTGTCCACGGTGCAGAATAGCTCGAAGAACTCCAGTTCGGCTTCGTGAATGAAGCCGAGCAAGCGGGGCACCACCTTGCCCTGCATCGGGTTGCCGTCGAGGTATTCGCTGGTGTGGAAGGTCGCTTCGTGGCCGAGCCGGCCCTGCACCTGCCGGCGGACAAACTCGGGCACCAGCACCTGGTATTCGAGCGCCCCGACCTGCAAGCGCACTTCCTCGTCGAATACGCGGTTCAGGACGCCGGTGATCTTGGTAATCATGACGGCTCGCTCTCAGGTCTGGGTAGCCCGCTGCACGTAAAAGTGGCACAGGGCGACAGCCAGGGCGTCGGCCACGTCGGGCGGTTCCGGGAGGCGCGCCAGGCTGAGTTCCCGTTGCATGGCCTTCTGCATCTGTTCCTTGCTGGCCCGACCGCTGCCCGTGATGGTTTTCTTGATGCTCGTGGCGTTGTAGCTGACCACGCGCATGTCGCGCTGCCCGGCCGCCAGGAAGATGACGCCCCGCGCGTGGCCCATCAGGATGGCGGTGCGCGGGTGGTCGTAGTGTGCGTACAGCTGTTCCACCGCAGCTATCGTCGGCCGGAACTGCTCGATGACTTCAACTAAACTATTGTACAGAGAGACGAGTCGCGGGGCCATGTCAGCTGTCGCACGGCCCTCGCTGCTTTTGATGACGCCGGCTTCGCAGACGCGGGCTTGGGCGCCGGCGGCTTCGATCACGGCGTAGCCGGTGACTTGCAGACCGGGATCGACGCCGAGGACACGCATTGGTTCCCCCAGGACGCAGCGCTCGCCTGCGGCTCGCGGCTAAACGGAGACTAGCCCAAGCGCCAGCCGGTGCCGCCGGGTCGGTCCTCCAGCGTGACGCCGAGTTCCGCCAAGCGGGCGCGAATCTTGTCGGTCAGGGCGAACAGCTTGCCCTTCTGGGCCTTGTCTGCGACACCTTTGGCCTCGGTGCGAATCTCGGCGCGGAGGTCGATGAGGAGTTGCATCAGGCCGTTGACCAGTTGCGTATTGCCGCCCGCCTCCTGGGCCTGCGCTTGCCAGAACAAACCCAGAATCTCGGAGAACGAACGCAGCACCAGCACGCCGTTGATGAACTCGGTCAGCGCGGGTTCGGTCTTCTCGGCTTCGAGCTTCGCGGTGTCGGCGAAGCGGTTGAGCACGGTCAACAGTTCAAACAGCACACCCACCGCGCCGCCGGTGTTGAAGTCGTCGTCCATGCACTCCAGGAAGCGGCGTTGCAGCGGGCTGACGGATTCCTGGAGTGGGCCGGAGAGCTTCAGTTCGTCCGACTTACGCACGGGCAGCGCAAGGAAATTCTGGCCGGTGATCCGTGCAAACCGCTCGAAGAATCGGTGAAAGCTGTCCAGACTGCGTTTCACTTCGGCCAGGCGTTCCTCGCTGTACTCGATCGGTGAGCGGTAGTGCGTATTCAGCAACAGGAAGCGCACCGTTTCCGCCGAGTGCCGCTGAAGCAAATCGGCGATGTTGACCACATTGCCCACCGACCCCGCCATCTTGGCCTGCCCCATCTTGAGCAGCCCGTTGTGCATCCAGTAGTTGGCGAACGGCTGGCCCGTGTACGACTCCGACTGCGCCAGCTCGTTTTCGTGGTGCGGGAACTGGAGGTCGAGCCCGCCGCCGTGGATGTCGAGCGTCTGGCCCAGGTACTTCATGCTCATGGCCGAGCATTCGATGTGCCAGCCCGGACGGCCCGGTCCCCACGGGCTATCCCAGGCCGGTTCGCCTGGCTTGGAACCTTTCCACAGCGCGAAGTCGCCGGGGCTGCGCTTCTTGGCGCTCACCTCGATGCGCGCGCCGGCTTCCAGCTGTTCCGGGTCGCGGTTGCACAGCTTGCCGTAGTCCTCGTCCCTGGTCACGTCGAAGTAGACGTCGCCGCCAGCCGGGTAGGCGTAGCCCTTGTCGATCAGGCCCTGCATAATCTCGATCATCTGCGGGATGTGCTCGGTCGCCTTCGGCATCAGGTCGATGCCGGTGACGTTGAGCTGCTTCAGGCAGTCGAGGTAGTCCGCGGTCATCTGCTCGGCCAGCTGCTTGACCGTGGTGTTCAGTTCCTTCGAGCGGACGATCAATTTGTCGTCCACGTCGGTGATGTTCACGACCCAGGTGACCTGATACCCGAGATAGGTCAGGTAGCGCTTCACCGTGTCGAAAATCACCGGCCCGACCATGTGGCCGATGTGGCTCGGCTTGTAGACGGTCGGCCCGCAGACGTACATGCCGACCTTGCCGGGTTGCTTCGGCTTGAAGTCTTCCTTCTGGCGGGTCAGCGTGTTGTAGACGCGCAGGGTCATCAGCTCACCTCACGAATCGATCAAGACGACAGCCTGGCAGCCAATGGCCTCGGCCCGGCCAATGTGCCCCACCCCTTCGCCCGTCTTGGCCTTTACGTTCACCGCATCGACGGCCAATCCGAGCAACTCCGCGAGGTGACGGCGAATGCGGTCTTTCACCGGGCCGAGCTTCGGTTCCTGAGCGAAGATGGTGACATCGACATTGACCACCCGCCAACCGCCGTGGTTCAGGCGCTCCAGCGCGCCTTCGAGAAAAAAGCGGGAATCGCGGTCCTTGTGGGCGGGGTCGGTGTCGGGGAAGGCGTCGCCGATGTCGCCGAGCCCTGCCGCGCCGAGCAGGGCATCAGTGACGGCATGGAGCACGACGTCGGCGTCGCTGTGCCCGTACAGGCCGCGCGGGTGCTCGAGCCGCACGCCGCCCAGGATGAGCGGCCGGCCCTCAACCAGCCGGTGCGTGTCGTGTCCGAGGCCCACGCGCATAAATGTCCTCCGGGGGCTCACGCTCGCCGGCTCGCCTATACCTCAAATGGCCGCTCGGCGGTGAAGTTCTCGAAGGACATGAACTCCTTCAAGTAGGCCAGGTGGACGGTGTCGGTCGGGCCGTTGCGCTGCTTGGCGATGATGATGTCCACCAGGCCCTCTTTCTCGACTTCGCCGTATAGTTCGGGCCGGTGCAGCATCATGACGACGTCGGCATCTTGCTCAAGCGATCCGGACTCGCGTAAATCCGACAACCGCGGCTTATGGTCCTGGCGGTCTTCGGGGCCGCGGTTCAACTGGGCCAGGGCGACCACCGGCATGTTCAGTTCGCGGGCCAGCACCTTCAGTCGCCGTGAAATCTGCGCCACCTGTTCCTGGCGCGGGTCGCGGCGGCTTTCCGGTTCGATGAGCTGCAAGTAATCGATCATCACCACGCGGATGCCTTCGCGCAGCTTGAGCCGCCGAGCGTTAGCGGCGATGCGCAGCATGTTCTGGCCGGGGCTGTCGTCGATGAACATTTTGCCCTGGCGCAGCCGGTCGGCCGCGACCATGAGCCGTTGCATGTCATCGGAGTTGAGGTGCCCTTTACGCATCTTGTGATTGGGCACGCGCGCCTGCGCCGACATCAGTCGTTCGGCCAGCTCGATGCGCGACATTTCCAGACTGACCAGAAACACCGGTGCCTGCTCATCGATGGCAACGTTGCGGGCCAGACTCAATGCGAAAGAGGTTTTGCCAACGCCCGGACGAGCCGCCACGATGATGAGTTCGCCATTGTGCATGCCAGCGGTCAGTTCGTTCAGTTCCGGATAGCCCGTCGGCACGCCGCTGACGGCGAGATGGCCCTGCTGGGCGCGGGTGTCGATGCGATCCCAGGCGGCGTTGAGGGATTCGTACAGCGTGCTAGTCTGGTCGGTGACGCCTTGCTCCGCGATTTCGAGGATCTTGCGTTCGGCCTGGCCCAGCAGTTCATCGGCGGGGGTGGCCTGTTCATAGGCGTCGCGGAGGATTTCCGTGCTGGAACGGATCAGCTGGCGCGTGATGGCTTTGTCGCGGACGATGCGCGAGTAATAGAGGATGTTGGCGGCGGTCGGGGCGGCGTCCCAAAGTTCGCCCAGGTATGGATAGCCGCCGACGTTCTCGATCTGCTGTTGTTCCCGCAGGATTTCGGCCAGCGTGACGAGATCGACGGGTTGATGGCGGTCGTTGTAGAGCGTCACCATCGCCTGGTAGATGGTGCGATGGGCATCGACGTAGAAGTGATCGACCTGGATGAAGCGGATCACGTCGTTGATGACGTTGTTGTCGCGCAGGATGCTCCCCAGGATGCTGCGTTCGGCCTCCCGGTTATGCGGGGGCAAACGGTCGGGCCCTCCCTGGTCCGCCATGGCGCACCTCGCGTTGATCGGCGAGCCGAAGGCGAGCGCCGAGAATCAGCGCTCGCCTTCGGCTCGCGGCTAAACGAACGAAAGGATTACTTCTTGTCGGCTTTCTCCTGCTGCCGCACCACCAGCACCTTGACCTCGGTCTCGATCTCGTAGCCGAGGCTGATCTTGACCGCGTAGAGGGCGCATTCCTTGATCGGTCCTTCCAGGCGGACCATGTCTTGCTCGACCTTGAGGTTCTGCTGCTTGAGGCCCTTGGAAATCTCCGGCGCGCCGACCGAGCCGTAGAGGTGGCCTTCCTCGTTCGCGTTGGCTTCGATGCTGACCGTGACGCGCTGAATCTGCTCGGCCAGCACGCGCAGGTCGGCCATTTTGGCCTCGCGGGCCTGCTGCACGCGCTTCTTGTAGCGTTCGAGCAATTTCAGGTTGTGCTCGCTGGGCACGGTCGCCAGCCCGTTCGGCAGCAGGTAGTTGCGGCCGTAGCCGGGACGAACCTCGACGAGTTCGCCCTGCTTGCCCAGGTGCGTCACGTCCTCGGTCAGTACCAGTTGCATGCCGCCGTGCGGCCCCTTGCGGATTTGCTGACGTTGTTTCGTAGGCATGGGTCTATCCTGCTGCTCGGTCGTTTCGGTTACTTGCTAAACCGCAAGCGGCGCGTGCGGTTCAGAACGGGATGTTGCCGTCGTCGCCCAGCGGTTCGGGGGGCGGTTCCATCGGTTCGGGGTCGCCGCCGTAGCTGCCGCTGGACCCGCCTCCACTGTAGCCGCCGCGCGGAGCACTGCGGGCCGGGGCGTTACCCCGGTAAGCCGGGCGGGTGCCACCGCCTTCCGGAGCAGCGCCATCGTCAGGCCGTTCGAGGGTCTGCAAGTTGTCGAGCACGATCTTGAGCTTCGACCGCTTGCTCCCATCGTTCTTGTCGGTCCATTGATCCATGTGCAAGTGGCCTTCCAGGTAAACCTGGTGGCCCTTGCGCAACCACTCCAGCACTCGGTCGGCCAGCTGCTGCCGGCCTTCCTGGCGGTTGTATGCCTCGACATCAAGGAAGACGGGGACTTTCTCCCACTCCCCGGTCTGCGCGTTTCTCTTGTTGTTGTTGACGGCGAAGCCAAATTTCGCCACTTTGCCGCCGTTGCTGAACGTGACCGCTTCGGGATCGCGGGTGAGCCGGCCGATCAGCATGACCTTGTTCAAGTTCGCCATGAGGGCGTTCTCCTGGAAGGGAGTACGAGGTTCATTGCGTCTGGGATGCGTCGTGTAAACGGACTGCCCTCAAATCCATTGAGTGGGATAAGTATACAGCCGTTCGGCGCATCTCCGCAAGGTCGGCAGCGGACAGGGGCGCGGCGTGCTAAACCGCAAGCGGTGGAGGCGGCTGACTTATTCCTTGTCTTCGTCGCCCCGGCGCGGGCCGCGGCGCGGCGGGCGGTCGTCGGTGCGTTCGGGGCGGGCGCCTTCCTCGGCGGCCGGCTCGTCCTGCACATTGTGCAGGGCCACGGCATGCTCGTCGCGGGCCAGGGCCAGCATGGTGTCCACCATCTTCGGGTCGATCTTGATGGTCAGCGCGCGGATGATCATTTCCGACAGCGCCACGTCCTGCTCGATGCCTTGCAGGCTCTTCCCTTCCGAGCGGAAGTAGGTCAGGTAGTACAGGCCCTTCTTGTGCGTGCCCATTGGATAGGACAGGCGGCGCTCATCCCAGGGCCGGCTGGCCAGGATTTCGGCCTGGTGGCGTTCCAGGATGGTGTGCAACTGCTTGGCGGCGGTGGGAATGTCGCCGGCCACCTTGCCGGTGTCCAGCAGGAACATGCACTCGTAGACGTTGGCTGGCATGGTTCTCGACTCGTCGGGAAAGTTAGTCCTATTTCCAGTTCGGCGGCGCACGGCTTCAGCCGTTGTACCGATTCATACACGCATCGATGCCCTTCTCCGCCCACAGCACCGCCGCTTGCACCGCCGTTTCGACGGCCTCGCGGATCACGGGCAATTCGACCGGGCGAAAGCGGCCCAGCACGTGATCGACGGCAGGGGCGTCGGCGGGCAAGCCCACTCCCAGGCGAAGGCGGGCGTAGTCGGTGGACCCCAGGTGGTCCTGGATGTTCCGCAGCCCGTTGTGCCCGCCGTGGGTGCCGCTGCGACGGAACCGCAGCTTGCCCAGGGGCAAATTAAAGTCGTCGCAAACGACCAGCAGTTCCTCGGGCGGCAACTTGTAAAAATCGAGCAGCTGGCGCACCGTCAACCCGCTGAGATTCATGAAGGTCTGCGGCTTGACCAGCAGCAACTTGCCCTCACCGCTGCCTGCTTCGGCGATTTCCGCCTGGAAGCGCTCCTGGAAGCGGCCCACCCCCGGCCCGGCGGCCAACATATCGATCACGGCAAAGCCGACGTTGTGCCGCGTGCCGGCGTACTTGTTGCCGGGATTGCCCAGACCGACGATGGCTTTCATGACCAGTTTCCGGATGACGGCACGCGGTTCCAGCAGGCAGCGCCTTCAGGCCGGCCGCGCGCCGCGTGCGCCCATCCGCCGGCCAGGTTACTTCTCGCCCTCGCCTTCCTTGTCCTCGGCGGCGCGGCGGGTGATGACTTCGGGTTCGACCGCGCCCGCAGCGCCCGGCACTTCCGCGCCCGGCGTGGGTTCCGCTTCCGGTGCCTTGACCTGGACCACGACGGCGTCCGCGTCGTCCATCGCCTTCACGCCGGGCGGCAGCGTCAAGTCCTTGACGTGGATGACGCTGCCGATCTGCAATTCGTTGATGTTGACGCGGATGCTGTCGGGCAGGCTCAGGGCCAGGCACTCGACGTGCAATGCGTGGATCGGCTGGTCGAGCACGCCGCCGGCCGTCACGCCGGGCGCCAGGCCCTTCAGTTCCAGCCGCACCGTCACCACGACCTTTTCGTCCTTGGACACCCGGCGGAAATCGACGTGCAGGATTTCCAGGCCCAGGTGGTCGTACTGCACTTCCTGGATCAGCGTCTGCTCGTCCTTGCCGCCGACCTTCAGCTCGATGACGCGCGCGCCGTGGCGCAGCGCCTTGACCAGTTCTTCTTCGAGCAAGGAGAGGTTGAGAACGGCTTCCTTGTGGCCGTAGACGACGGCGGGAATGCGCGGCGGATCCTGGCGGCGCAAGCGGCGGGCGACCCGGCTGCCTCCAGCCTCGCGCGGTTCGGTGGTCAAGGTGACTGACTCGGCCATGGCTCGTTCTCGATCGTTCGGCCTAAATAAAAAGAGAACAACCCGCACGGACGGGTGTTCCACGGTAAACTACCCAAAATTGGGAAGGGTTATTATTTCAATCGGGAATACCAGTTGCAAGAGCGCTGCGCCGAATTTGACGAATTCGTGTAGGTCAGGCTTTCCAGCACCCAGGAGCCAATCGATGGGGCACGACACCTTCAAGCAGGGCGAACTGACGGCCGTCATCGGCGACAACAGCGCCGCCGGCACGCATCAGGCGGGCTACAACGGCGTCTGGAGCCTGACGCATCGCACGGAAGCCACGAACATCTTCGTGCCGAGCGTCGCCGGCCTCAACTTCGAGCATATCTTCGACGGCGACAAGTGCGACCGCGCGGCCAACCGCAAAATCTTCTTCGAGCCACGCAACGCCCCCATGGAATTCAAGAAACTTTCGGACGCCGAAGCCGAGCTGCACCAACCGCCGACACCCACGTTCCACGTGGAAAGTTGGACGCGCTTCAAGCTGTCCGCCCCGCACTACCTCGATATGACCTTTCGCTGCAAGCCGACGCAGCACGTCTTCCCGCACGGCTACATCGGCCTGTTCTGGGCCAGCTATATCAACGCGCCCGAGGACAAGAGCATCTACTTCCGCAACGGCGGCGTCTGGCAGCAACTCTGCACGCAGGTCCACAACGACGAAAGCACCGTCAAGCACAAGGACGACAAGGTCGAACTGAAAGTCCGCGAGGGCATCGGCGATTCCCTGTTCCGGAACTTCTCCCGGCTGCGCTTCGACGAACCGTTTTACTATGGCCTGTTCCGCAATCACATCTATATCCTGATCTTCGACCGCACCGAGGGCATTCGCTTCGCCCACTCGCCCACGGGCGGCGGGATGAACGCGGAACAGCAGACCTCGAACCCCGCCTGGGATTTCCAGTACATCCTGCCGCGCTATGAAGTGATGAAGGAATACGGCTTCCGCGCCCGTCTCGTCTACCGCGAGCGGTGCAGCCGCGCGGAAGTCCTCAAGGAAGTGGCGGCCTGGCGGCAGGCCGCGCCCTGACCAAACCCGCGAACGGAGATGGATCGCATGCGTGCCTCCCGCGAACGCCCCGATGTCCCGGTGGCGGCAGTCTTCGTGCCGCCGGCCCTGCGCCCCCGGCAACCGCTGGGCCTGCCCGCCGGCAGCGTGCGGGCCTTGCTCATTCTGATGGTCCTCGGCACGATCATCACCTTGCTGCTGATGCCCAAGGAACGCAACGTAACCGTGCCGATCCACCTGTACTATCTGCTGTTCCTGATGACCGGGGCCTACTTCTCCACGCGCAGTCGGCCGGCGGGCAGCACGCCCTCGTCCGAGGCATCGCCGCTCTACTTGCCGCGCGGCACCGTGCGCATCGTGATTATCGCCGGCTTCTTCGGCGTGATGGGTTTTGCCTTCGTGCGCGACCCCTGGGGCTTCCTCGACCGACCGCTGCTCAGCGACAGGGACCGCCAGGCAACCCTGGTGTTGCCCCTGGTGATGATGGGCACCTACCTCCTGGGCATCATCACCTCGTCGGCGGCGCAGAAATTCCTCGCCGGGCCGCTGGGCGTGCCGGCGTGGTATCAGGACGTGACGGCCTGGGTGTCGGTGCTGGCGGTATTCGGACTGGGCGCGGATACCATCTTGCAGCTCGTCGTGTTCCCGACGCTGGCCAGCCCACCGCAGTTGCCGCCGATGCAGCTGGCGCTGAGTTCGATCATTGCTTTCTACTTCGGCTTGCGGGCGTCATAGGGCAGCATTGGGGCGAGTGGTCGGTTCCATTACCACCCCTCGGCCACGATCTCGATCCCGCACAAAACCGGCACACTTTGCGGGGCGGACGCCGCTGGTGCGAACGTCACTTTCAGCTCCCGTTCCACCCGCACGCCGCGAAACTCCTTGACGACGGCCCGCCGCGCTCCGCCGGTTTCCTGGCTGACGTCGAAGCCTTGCAGCACGCGCCGACCCTGAAGGGCCACGTCGAACACGCGCTGCCCGGCCGCGAGGCCGTCTGGTTCGACGAAGTGCAGGCGCACCGTGTAGCGCCGCGCGGGTGCGTCGGCGTCGGCCAGGGGCACCACGAGTTCCGCCAGGCCGCGCACGCCGGATGCGGCAACCCAGGCACGTTCGCCGTTTTCGAGCCAGGAAGTATGCCGGCGGAACACCTCCGGCTGCGCCGGTACGGTCGTGACCGCCAGTCGATACGATGGTCCGCCGACGCGCGGCCATTCGAGCCAGAGAGTGCCGTCCGGCGCGCGGCGGTTGCCCGGCGCTCCCAGATTGATGCCCACGCGCCGCACGGTCCCGCTCACTTCGCGCGCGCCGTGGTAGGTCCACATCTCGGCTTCGGGCATGGGCGCCAGTGCTAGCGATGTCTGGTTCTGATAACTGCACGTGCAGGTGCGCGTGTAGTCCGGCGCGACCAGCACGCCGCCCGCCACGATCAGGTTGTTGGTGCAACCCGAACGAAAGCCGCCGAAGTTGCCCGTCCCGCCGTCGCGCGCCAGGTCGAAATAGCCCGCCGCGCCGGAGCGGAACGTCAGCAGGTGCTGGGAAGCCAGCGGCGTGTTGCAGCCGTAATCGCGCGTCCAGGTCCATTCGGTCGGCATGCCCGTGAGTGGGTGCGGACGCAGCAGCGGCGCGCCGGTCAGCAGGTGGCAAGCGCTGCGGTCCTTCAGGATCAGGTCGCCGTGGATCATCGCCGGGCCGCGATAATCGGGCCGCCGCCAGAGGACCGCGCCGCGTGCTGCATTCCAGGCGCGCATGCCGTCCGCCTCGTCCCAGAGCGTGTCGCGCGACACCAGACCGGCTTCCACCAGGACATCGTGCTTCGTCGAGTAGCTGAGCCAGGTGCCAAAGACCTCGTCCGCGCTGCTCCAGAGTTCCTTGCCGGTCTTCAGGTCCAGGGCGACGAGGCGGGCCTTGCCCTCGGCCGTTTCGCCGCGACGGCTCCAGGAACTGGTGCTCGGCCGATCGATGCAGTACAGCCGGCCGCCGCCCAGGCAGAGCGTATTGTGGCGGAAGCCCAGCTTGGCGGTCGCCGTCCAGAGCAACTTGCCGCTCTGCCGGTGCAGCACGGCCAGGTGTTTGCTAGCCGATACCGAAACGCCGCGCTCGCGCGTTTCGTAGTCGATGGCGCAGACCAGATACTGGTCGGCGATCTTGATGTGCCGGCAGACGCCCGCGGTGCGGTCGCGCGCTAATCTCGGCAGCGGAAACTCATTCAGCAGCTGGCCGGTCTCGGGATCGAGTCGCCGCACCACTCGCCCGTGCGCGATGTAGATGCCGTCGGCGGTCGAAACGTAGTTGGCGCCGCTGGCATTCGCTCCCGGTTGGTGCCAGGTTTCGTCGTAGTCCTGTCCCACGCCGGCCAGGCGCGTTTCCCAGAGCTTGACGCCCGTGTAAATGTCGAGCGCGCGCAGCAGGTCCGGGCCTTCAATAATGAGCTTGCCGTCGATGACTTGAGGTTGCGGCCCGTGTCCGTGGCGCGGCAGGATGCCTTCGTGCGACGGGCCGCCGAACCACAGCACCCCCAACGGGGCCTTGACCAGTTGATCCCGCGAGACGCGGGTATTCGCCGCGTCGGCATGCTCGTGGGTCCAGTCCGCCGCGCCGGGCAGCGGTCCCTCGCGCGTCAGCTGCACCCAGGCCCCGGCGGCGGAGTCCGGCGCGGGCGGCAGCACACGCACCCGCGCATTGACGAGACCGTGCTCGGCCACGGCTTGCGCCAGCGGCCTCGGCTCTTCCGCCGACACCGGCAGCCAGGCCGTCCCGCCGTAGGGCCGCAGCGCCGCGTAGAGCCGAGGCAACTGCGCCGAGGGCACCGGCTCCTCGGCCACGATGAGCCGCGCGCAATACGGCGGCAACGCGAGGGCATCCGGAGCGCCGACCAGCACCGCCACGCGATCGGGCAGGATGCCTTCCGCCAGCAGTTTGTCGCGCAGCGTTTCGGCGCGGACCGCGTCGGGCTCGACCGTGACGATGCGCAGGCTCCCTTGCCGGGCCAACTCGGTCACCAGTCGGCCGGAACCTGCGCCCCAGGCCAGGCACCAGCCCGTGGTGGTTTTCGCTTGTGCCAGAATGTTCGCCGCCTGGGCCGTCCAGCCGTCACGCTCCGTGGTCGGAGTGAACGTGAGCGGATACCGGCGCGCGGTACGCAGCCCCATGCCGAAACTGTAGATGCGTCCCTGTCGAGTGGACACGACCAGCCGGCCGTTGGTCGCCACGATATGCAGCGGCGTGCCTTCAATGGCGGCGCGCCAGCTGCATTCGCCCGTCGCGGTCAACGGCAAGTCGAGGGCGAAGACCTGATCCACCGCGCCGACATAGAGCCGATTGCCGTCGCGGGCGAGCGCCGTCGCGGGCGGCATCGCCACGGAGCGACTGGGCGTCAGCCGCGTGGCCGCCCATTCCCAGCGGCGCTCGGGCGGCGGTCCCGCCGCGATCGTCTTCAGATCGAAGACCTGACACTGGCGCTCGCCGCACGCAATCAATACATCGTCGCCGAGCAGCGCGGGCTGGCCAACCTGCCCCAGCCGGTCGCCGGTCGCCGACTCGAACAGCGCGCCGCCGTTGACATACACCTTGCCGCGCGCCGCCAGGTCCCAGCCGCCGAGGCCGTTGTCCGCCAGCCGGAAATGCACCAGCTTGCCGGTCCGGCGATCGAAGCAGGCCGGCACCGACCGGCCGCCGGAGACGAGCAGCAGGTCGCCCGCGACGGCCAGCGTGCCCTGCGGCGCGACGCCCGCGAACGAATCCGCGTGGTGCGGCTGCAAGCGATAGGTCGAACCGTCGCCGTCGTTGGTCCAGACGACGCGGCCCGTTTCGGCGTCAAGCGCGTGGACGAAGATGCCCATGAAGGGCCAGATGCCAGCCGCGAAGTAGACGACGCCGTCGGCCACGACCGGCGCGCCGCGCGCCGGCCAGGTGGAGATCAACCGTTCGTTGCCGAGAATCAAACGATCGGACGGGCCGCCCCGAAACTTCCAGAGCAGCGCGCCGGTGTCGCCGGCCAGGCAGTACAAATAGCCGTCATCGCAGACAAAGTACACGCGGTCGCGCCAGACACACGGGGCCAGGCGGATTGGCCCGTTGGTGAAGAACCGCCAGCGCTGCTCGCCAGTGGCGGCGTCGAGGGCGGTCAGGCTGTCGGTGCGCGCCGAGCCGACCAGTAGCAGGTCGCCGCACGGCACGGGTCGATAGGCGGCGTCGAACTGCAAGCTCGTCTGGTCCGGCCAGGCGGGCCGCGGCGGCGCGAGTTGCCGGACCCAGTGCAGCTGCAAGCCGCCGGCTTCTTGGCTTACGGCACTGACGCGCAGCTTGCCGCGTTCAGCCGGCGGCGCGGTGCAATGAGTCAAACTCCAGGTCGCGGCCCACAACAGGCCGGTGCAGCAAGCCAAAGTGAGGACCGCAAGACGGCAACGCATCGGTGTTCCGGGCAGGGTGGGGTACAGGCGGTTGGAGGGCACGAACAGAACCAATGTAGCTGAAACTTCATAGCAAACCGAAATGAAAAACACTCACTTCGCGCTCTTCAGCGGGCGGAACGGTGCGATGACGATGCGCGTCGCCGTTGGCATGTCATCGTAGGCCAGTTCGACCTCGAAGTCCTCGTCCTGCTTGCGCCCCGGACCGCTGAAGCGCGAGCTGCTCAATTCCTTGCCGGCCGCGTCGTACAGTATGTAGCTGTAGTTGGTCGATTCGTGGTCGCCGATCGTCCGCCGGATGGCCAGGAGCATCTTGCGGCCCTCGCGCCGCTTCTCCGCGACGACCAATCCGTCCTTCGTCAAGGCGGGGTCGATCTCCAGTTTGATTTCCGCGACGACCACCGGGATTTTGCCCGTTTCGGCTACGGTGGCGATTATCGGCTTGCCGGGCCGTTGCCCGCAGCCGATGAGCAGCACGAGGGAAAAGCAGGTCGCCAGGAGCGGCCAGCAGCCGCGACATCGTCCGTTCATGAGCAATCTCCGCATCCACCGAGCCCTTGCCTTGTACGTCGGGCTTTCCAGCCCGACACGCAGCGCCGGTGATTCGCCGCGCCCGCGTCGGCAGCACCGCACGATTCCGGTACTTCAGTCGGGCTGGAAAGCCCGACGTACGGCCGGCAGTCGGCTACCGCCACCGTTGCAGCAACTGTTCCGCGCCCTCGGCCAATTCGCGCACGATCTCCGCCGCCGGTTGGATGCGCTTTACCGCTCCCACGGATTCGCCGGCGTACAGCGCCATCGCCTCGATCTTGCCCGTGGTCGTCACCAGCGGCGCGGGCGTCGAGAAGCGCGGCAGCGCCAGGCGATTGCCGCCGATCTGCGTTTCGCCGATTACACCGTCCCCCAGGCCCTGGGCCGCGATGATGGCCGAGCGCAGCACGCGATGCGGCGCGTTAGGCCAGGTGACCGAATAGGCTTCCGTCAACACCGTGTCTTCCGGCGCGGCCCGGATCAGGGCTTCCTTGTAGTAAGGGTGCGCCAGCGATTCGCTCGCGGCCACGAAGCGCGTGCCGACGCGCACCGCATCCGCCCCGGCCGCCAGCGCCGCGGCCATCGCTCGCGCCGAACCGATGCCGCCCGCCGCCACCACGGGCACCT
>JAEUIF010001295.1 GCA_016795185.1 Planctomycetia bacterium
TTAGCACGTTGCAGTTGCGCATGTGGACCAGCACTTGCTTGTTATGGCTATCGACGCGCAGCTCGGCCTCGCGCGCCCAGGCGACCAAGTCGTACTGCCCGCGCGGATCGCGCCGCTTGAACGTGGCGTCGAGCAAGCGCCGGCCCTGCACCTGGCGCACCCAGATGGCGTAGTTCAGTTTCGGGTGGTTGATGGAGCGGTCGTTCTTCAGCAGCGTGTACAGGAACTCCTCGACGTCGGTCAGGAACTGGGTGCGCAGAATGTACTGCGTGTTCGGAATGACGTGATAATGCAGCCCCAGCGTGACGGCGCTCGTCATCAGGCCGAGGAAGACGCCCGGCCAGACCACATGGATGACATTGATGCCCGCCGCCTTGATGGCGATGATTTCGTTGTCGTGCGCCAGCCGGCCGTAGACGAGGCAAGTGGCGAAAAGCGTGGTCGAGGGAATCGTGTAGGGCATCAGGCTGGGCATGATGAGCGGGATGGCCGCCAGGATTTGCGTTGGGGCCAGCCCGCGCTGCGATGCCTCGGCCACGATGCCGGCCAGCAACAGGATGCCGGTCAACGCGACCAGGGACAGCGCGAACGCCTTGAGCAATTCCCAGAAGATCGTTCGCTGCAAGATGCCGAACACGCCGCTCTCCATCTCGGATTAATGCCACCGGGCTTCGGCCCGCTCGTTCTCGGAGCCCGACGGCCCGCCGTCAGGGCCGTCGCTGGCCATTGCCTGCCCGGCCTGCTTCGCCCGGACTGCGCCTCTTCCCTGGATCGGCAGGCAATGCGGGCAACTTCAGCCGCGACCGGCCGACCGGGCCGCAAGTGGCTCTGCATACCAGGAAGTTGGGTAAACTGGCACGGCCCTGCGGGTTCGTCCGGCTCAGCGGTTGCCCGCCCCGACCAGATCGCCCGTCCGCGCCGCTGGTCCCGGCTCCGTGCCGGAGAGGCGGCGCAGCATTCGCTCCAGCGGTTCCACCAGGGCCGGCACCGGCTCCTTGGTGATCTTCACGTCGCTCACGCTGCCGCGCATCTTGATCTTGAGCAACTGCTGGCCCACGGCGGGCGGAATATCGCGAAACAGCGGCGGCAGCATCTGCTTGATCCGGCCCCAGACGGCGTAGAAGTCGAGTTGCACGTCGCTGCCGTCGAGGTTCATTTCGCCCTGACCGCTCAGGCTGATGGCGTTGCCGTCCAGGTCGAGCCGCGTCACTTGCACCTTCGGCCCCTTGATGCTGAAGACCGCGTGGGCTTCCTCGAACGCGGTGCGGTCCATCGGCCGGAAGCCGAGCATCTTGATGAGGTCCAGGAGCAACGGCAAGTTGTAAATCTGGCCCTGGGGCACGTCGATCTGGCCGTGCCCTTCGAGCCCATCGGTGTCCGAACCGCGGCCCGTCAGCCAGAGTCGCCCGCTGGCCAGCCCTTTCCATTGCTCCTGGCCGCTCAGATTGTGCCGGCCGAATTGCTCCAGGCTGACTTGCAGAGCGGTCAGATTCACGTCGTAGAGCACGGTCGGGCCGAACTCGACCCGCATCTCGCCGCCAATGTCGCCGCCGAAGAAGCGGGCCTTCAGGTCGGGCAGTCGCAGCACTTCGGGGGCTTCGGGGGCTATGAGTACATGACTGTGAATCTCGCGAAACGGCTGGCGAAAGAGCACGGCCTGGTCGAGCAGAATGTTGCCCTTCAGCCCTTGCAGTTGCCGGCCGTCGTGCCGGCCGACGCACCACGCCTGGCCCCGCACCTGCTCCAGCTTGATGCCGGCTTCTAGCGTGGCATCGAGCAGCGACAGCCCACCGTCCCAGTAGATGTCCGGCGGCAGGTTCGGCTCGGACGGCATATCGATGACCACTTCGGCGGTCAGGCCGACCAGGGTGCCCGGCTGGAAGATGCCGCACACCTTGCGCATCGGGGGCGGCAGTGCGGCGACCAGGTCCTGATCCAGGACGATGGGATGGCCCTGGAAGCTGGTGAGCCGGCCCCAGAAGCCGCCGGCCGGCTTCATGATGAACAAGCCCTGATCGAGCGTGAGATAGGTGTCGCCGTGGCGACCCTGGAGCTTGCCCAGGTTCACCTGGCCGCGCGCGTAGCGCACGGTGCCGCTGACGTCGGTGAGCGTATAGGGAAAGAACGCCGGCTTCATGGTGCAGCCGCGCGCCGTCACGGTGACGTCGATATCCTCCGGCCGATCCGGCAACTGCTGGACCTGTGCCTCGACGTTCATGCGTCCGCCGAGCGCCAGCGACTTCCAGGCCGAACGCAGCTTTGGCGCCAGGGCGGCTTCCAGTTCCTCGTCGAGCAGCAGGTTCTTGGCACGGATGGTCACGCTGATGCGGTCGCGCTCGCCCGGCACTGGATGCGACCGGCCCCAGGTGATGAACTCGCCGCCCTTGTGCGAGCCGTGAAAATCGCGAAACTCCCAGTGGTCCGGGTGAATCTCCAGCACGCCGCGGACGTTTTCCAGCGGATAGGGAAAGACCTCGTAGCGCACCGTGCCGTCATGGATGCGGGCGGTGATGCGGTTCGCCCATTTCGTCTGGCCGAGCGGGCGGCGCACCTGGACGACGACATCGGCCAGCCCCGTCGGCTGGAAGGCGTTCGCCACCTTTTGCAACTCAGGGGCCAGCGCCGCGCGCAGCCGGTCATCGAGCGGTACGTTGTCGCCCCAGATATCGATCTCGACGCCGCAGCGCGGCCCGGAGCCCGTGACGTGGCCCTTGATGTGCACCGGCCGCCCGCCCGAGCCCGCGCCGACCAGGTCGAGCAGCACGCGATCGACCTGCTTTGCTTCGTCGAGTTGTTCCTCGATCCGCCCCTGAAGTCGTTCGAGTGGATAGGGGAATTTCAAGAACCGCGCCTGGCCGTCGGTCGTGGTGATGACGCAACGTCGCCGCCACTGGCCCGCGCACCGGGCGACATCCACCACCAGGTCGGCATGGCCCACTGGACTGTACAGGCGATTGACTTCCTGCAACTTCGCCGGCAGCCGCGCGAACAACTCGCGCGTGACGGGTACGTCGTACAGCCGCAACTGGCCGTCGAAATCGGCGTTGGCGTCCAGCCCGCTGGCAGCACCCTCGGCTTCCAGCCGCATCGCGCCGGAGCTGGCGGCGATCTTTTCAACGCGCACGCGACCATCCGTGCAGCGGACGCTGGCCTCGATCTCTTCGAGCGGCAACGGCAACTGAGGATGCTCCAGCCGTCCGCGCTGGAGCCGGCAGGTGATGTCGTGGGTGCAAGGGCGCGGGCTGGCCGGATGAATGCCCAGGTCCGCCTTGAGGTGAGCGACGCCCGAGAAGTCGCGCAGATGATCTCCGAGTTCGGCGCAGTAGCCCCGCAGCCGTTGCGTCAGCGCGGGGCCGATGGGCACTGCGCTCGCTTCGAGCGTCAAGGCCAGCGACGACGCGCACCGGTCGTACAGCGCGCGAGCGCGCAGTTCCCCCAGCAACTCCGCCGCGCCGTGCGCCTCGATAATCAGGGTGTTAACCGGATCGTTCAGCACGGTCAGCGTCACGTCCTTGATTTCCACGGGAGCGGCATCGGGAGCCGCCAGTCGGTCCTCGATCAGCACCGTGCCCCGTTGGATCACAATGGTGGGCGCGGGCTCGTTCGGATCGACGGGGCCCAGCAGGCGGTCGGTATTCCAGCGGCCGTCCGCGCCGCGCACCAGGCGCAACCGGGGCCGGTGCAGCTCGACCTTGCGGATGGCCAGCTTGCCATCGAGCAGTTGTTCCTTGTCGTGATAGATGATGCCGCTCGGCACGCAGAGCAGGTCGCTGGCGTCGCCGTCGGGCACCCGGCTGACGCGCAGGTCGCTGAA
Source organism: Planctomycetia bacterium (assembly GCA_016795185.1). Taxonomy (GTDB): domain Bacteria; phylum Planctomycetota; class Planctomycetia; order Gemmatales; family Gemmataceae; genus JAGVLI01. The sequence goes on from JAEUIF010001295.1 coordinate 3,815, forward strand.
TGAGATGCCGCCCAGCAGCCGCAGGCCCGCCGAGCCCAGGTTGACCTGCGCATCGCGGAAGTGGGATTCGAGCTTGACGATCACCTGTTGGCGGACGACGGTCGGGTTGGTCAAACGCTGATACACCCAGCCGGCCGCGGCAAGGCCGCCCAGGACGGAGAAAACCAGGCTACGTACCAGGTACTTCCGCCAGGACAAGGTTCGCCCACCTCGGAGTTCCGGACTGCACGTATCGTCCCCGATCCCGCGCGGAGAGAGGGGCGCGGGAGCGGCGGGATACTACGGGAAACCGCTGGCCAAAATCAACGCCAACGGCTGCTCGCTGTTCGTTCGGTGGCGGCGGCCCGGCCGGCTGGATAAGATAGGAGCATTCTCCAGTTTTCCCGAACTACCCGAGGTGCATTTCCCGTGGACCTGCCGTTGCTTGCTCCGGTTCGCCAAACCCTTCAGCAGCCCGTCGTCACCGACCTCGTCGGTGAAGTCCGGCGTCAGTGGCAGCACTCCAGCCTGGCGCGGCGCGTCCAGCGCGGCGACCGCGTGCTGGTCGGCGTCGGCAGCCGGGGCATCGCCAACATTGCCGTCATTGTCCGCGCCACCCTGGACGTACTGCGCGACCTGGGCGCGCAGCCGGCCATCGTCGCGGCGATGGGCAGCCACGGCGGCGCCACGCCGCAGGGCCAGCGCGAACTGCTGGCCGGCTATGGTGTCTCCGAGGAAGCGCTGGGGGTGCCGGTGCTGACCGACATGGCGACGGTGCAGATCGGCGTCAACAGCGCCGGCGAACCCGTCTGGTGGGACAAAAACGCTTACGAGGCCGATGCAGTCGTCACGCTGTCGCGCGTCAAGCC
>JAEUIF010001314.1 GCA_016795185.1 Planctomycetia bacterium
AGCGCGGTTGATGAGCGGGTAAGTCAAAGTCATGCGCCGGCGATTCTGGTAGATGCCGGTCAAGGCGACATCGGCGTCCGTCACCTTGAGGACCGGATCGCCCGGCACCAACGAGGCGGTATGCCCGTCCGGCCCCAGGCCAAGGTGAACCAGGTCCAGCACGGGCGGCGCGCCGGCCAGTTCTTGCAACTGCTGTGCATACTGTTGCGCGGCGGCTGCAAGGTCGGCGGCCTCGACCGGCATGGCGTGAATCTGCTCCGGCCGCAGCGGCGCGTGGCTCAGCAGGCTTTCGGTCAGGTGCGTGAGATTACGGTCCTTGTCGCCGACCGGCGCGACCCGCTCATCGACCTGGACCACATGAAGCTTCTCCCAGGGCACGGATTCGTCGGCCAGGGCGCGGAGCATCTGCCAGGGAGTCCGGCCGCCGCTGACGGCGAAGACGAAACGCCCGCGCACGCTGACGGCCTCGCGGGCCGCCGCGGCGATGACCCCGGCCGCCTGGCGAGCGACCGCGTCGGCGTCGGCGCAGATTTCGATCTTCATGGCAAGGTCTCCAAGCAGAACCACAAGCGGGAGCTATCGTCAGCGTGCCACTACCGGCGCCTGCCAGCCCGACGGCGGCGTGACGCTCGGGCCGACCTCGCGCGGCCCCCAGGACTTCGGCTCGTACTCGTGAATTGGCGTGCCCGCCTTGAGCACCGGATCGACGATGCGCCAGGCTTCCTCCACGTAATCCTCGCGGGCGAACAGCGTGGCATCGCCCGCCAGGGCGTCGCCCAGCACCCGCTCGTAGGCGTCCATCTCCTCGGGGTCGGCGTGGTGGCAGGCGACCATCTCGACCAGCTGGCTGTCGGTTTCCTGCGCGCCGGAAACCACGTTGGCCCCCGCGGCCAGGGTGAACTCGGGACTGATGCGGATCCGGAAGTGGTTCGGCTTCAGCGGAAAACCATGAAACACCGTGGGCGGCTGCTTCAGCCGGACGACGACCTCGGCGCAGGTCACCGGCAGGCACTTGCCGGCGCGGATATAAAACGGCACGCCCTTCCAGCGCCAGGAGTCAATCTCCAGGCGCAGGGCGGCGAAGGTCTCGACCTGCGAATCCTTGGCCACGCCTGGTTCGTCGCGGTAGCCGCGGAACTGGCCGCGGACCAGGTTGCCCGGCTCCAGCGGCGGGATGGCCTTTAGCACCTTCACCTTCTCGTCGCGCAGCGATTCACTGTCGGTGCGGACGGGCGGCTCCATCGCCAGGTTGGCCAGCACCTGGAAGAGGTGGTTCTGGATCACGTCGCGAATGGTGCCGGTGGCGTCGTAGAACGCGCCGCGACCCTGGATGCCAAAATCCTCCGCCATCGTGATCTGCACGCTCTCGACGTGGTGGCGGTTCCAGAACGGCTCCAGGAACGAATTGGCGAAGCGGAAGAACACCATGTTGTGCACCGGCCGCTTGCCGAGGTAATGGTCGATGCGGTAGATCGAGCTTTCGTCAAAGGTGCGCAGCAGGATGCCGTTCAGTTCCCGGGCCGAAGTCAGGTCGTTGCCGAACGGTTTCTCGATGATGACGCGCGCCCCGTGCGTGCAGCCGGCGTTCGCGAGTTGCTCGACGACCAGGCCAAAGAGCTTGGGCGGAATGGCCAGGTAATGGGCGGGCCGCTGGCAGTCGCCGAGTTCCTGGCGGATGGCCTGGAAGGTGCTCGGATCTTGGTAGTCGCCGTCCACGTAGCGCAACAGCGTGCAGAGCCGGGCGAAAGCTTCCGGGTCGAAGACCGAGTGCTTTTCCAGGCTGTCGCGCGCCCGGGCGCGCAGCTGCTCCAGGCCCCAG
>JAEUIF010001321.1 GCA_016795185.1 Planctomycetia bacterium
GCGAGTGCTTTGGTCCCCGTCCCCGCGCGGGCCGCGGCCCCTCCCGGCGGGGGGGTTTTATCCCCGGCGGGGGCGCCAACTTTATCCTCGGGGGTTAAAACCCCCGCCGCTCGCCTTCGTTTCCGCCGTGCGAAACCGCAAGCGGCTCGGGTGGATCGTACCAGCCCCTGGCCGGCGTCGCTAAGATAACTCCATGATTAAAACAGCCATCCTCGGCGGCTCCGGCTACACCGCCCTGGAACTCATCAAGATTCTCCTGCGCCACCCCGAAGTGAAAATCGAAGCGGTGATTTCCCGCGCGGAAGGCACACCGCTGGTCGCCGAGCAGCACCCCAGCTTGACCGGGCGGCTCGATCTGCGTTGCGAGCAACTGAACGTCGATGCGCTTGTGGCGCGCGGCGTACAGTGCGCGTTCGGCTGCTTGCCGCACGGCGTCAGCATGAGCACGCTGCCGGCGTTGCTCGACCGGGGCATCCGCATCATCGACCTGAGCGCCGACTACCGGCTGCGCGACCCGAACGTCTACGCCCAGTGGTACGGTGAGAGCCATCACGATCTGGCGCATCTCACGCAAGCGGTCTACGGCTTGCCCGAAATCTACGGCGAGGAAATCCCGACGGCCCAGCTGATCGCCAACCCCGGCTGCTACCCGCAGACCGCCATTCTCGGCCTGGCCCCGCTGGTGGCGGGCAAGCACATCGACCTGAAATCGATCATCGTCGATAGCAAGAGCGGCGTCAGCGGCGCGGGCCGCACGCCGAAGCTGACCACGCACTTCCCCGAATGCAACGAGAGTTTCACAGCTTATTCCGTGGGGAACCACCGCCACACGCCGGAGATCGAACAGGCCCTGGGCGACATCGCCGGCGAACCCGTGGAGGTCATCTTCACTCCGCACCTGGTCCCGATGGACCGCGGCATCTTCTCCACGATCTACGCCACGCCGGTACGGCCCACCTCACAGGAACAACTCCTGGAGCTTTATCGCGCCTACTACGCGAAAGCCCCGTTCGTGCGCCTGTTCAAGGACATCCCCGCCACCAAGCACAGCGGGGGCACCAACTATCTGGACCTGACCGTGAGAGTCGTGCGCGGCAAGATCGTGATCCTGGCCGCCGAGGATAACCTGGTCCGCGGGGCGAGCGGCGTGGCCGTGCAGAATTTTAATCGCATGTACGGCTTCGACGAGCAGACGGGGTTGCGGTAGTGGGGAGGGCTCGCCCGATGACGGAAGCGGAGTGGAGCGCCTGTGCTGATCCTACTCGATTGATGGAATATCTGATCGACAAGGCAAGTCCGCGAAAAACGCTATTGCTGAATCTTGCTTGCTGTCGGCGTTTCTGGACGCACCTCTTTGACGACCGATTGCGCACAGCAATAATCGTGGCAGAGAGACACGCAGACGGCATCGCCAGTACGGAAGAACTGCGGATCGCAGTTAGCGCTGCACACCGAGCTTGCAGGCGCCCAGGGCGATCTGATTATGATCCGGCGGCCAGAGCAGCATACGAGGCGGCACGGGGCCATTGGGTCGTTCGCCAACTGCTTTGGGCGATCCCGGTTGAATTGGGAGAAGAAGCGATTCTGCGTGAAACAAACTTTCAGTCTCACATCATTCGCGATGTACTCTGTAATCCCTTCCGCCCCGTAACCGTTGATTCCAGTTGGCTCACGCCCACCGTCGTTTCGCTCGCCACCGCCATTTACGAGGAACGCGCGTTCGACCGCCTGCCCATCCTCGCCGATGCCCTCGAAGACGCCGGCTGCGACAATACCGACATCCTGAACCACTGCCGGCAGCCGGGCGACCACGTTCGTGGCTGCTGGGCGGTGGATCTCGTGCTCGGCAAGTCGTGAAGCCCACTTGCAATCGCTGGCCGGCGACGAGTAACTTGAAGGCAACCACGTCGGAGGATCGCGCATATCGCCATTGACTCTCGAAACGCTGGCCGGGCGCGTCGCCGCTGAGGAACAGCTGCGCGGCTGGCTGGCCGTCATGATTCAATCGCGGCGAGGGCCGCTATCCTTACTTGGTTAACGACTAGTCGTTGTGGATCAACTCCATGCACCTCGACTGCACACCGGCCGTCGAACGGGCCTTGCAAGCGGCGCAACGTCGCGCGGCGCAGGCCGGTGCGCCGACCGTCGCGCCGGCCCATTTGCTGGCTGAATTGCTCGCCGAGGGCAACCGCGCCGCGGCGCTGCTCGCGGCAATGGGCGTCGCCGCCGACGCCGCGCGGAACTTGCTGGGTAGTAGCGCGGACTTGTTGGTTGCAGTGCCCGAACCGGCGTTGCCGCTGGCGGCCGACACCCGGCAGGCTCTGGAGTGGGCGGCACGGCAGCCGCCTGAACCCGACGGCCTACCCGGCGTCAGCAGTGAGCAGCTGTTGCTCGCTTTGCTGCACCTCGATGCCGACCTGGCCGCCCGGCTCGAACCGCTGGGACTGGACCGCGCCCGGATCGCGGAACGGTGCGCGGTGCGTTCGCCGGCGGCGGTGCCGGTAGGGGAAGCCGTGGGCTGGGACGAGGTGACGGAAGCCAGCGACGCCGCGCGGATCGTCGATGCCAGCGCCAACCGGGCGCGCGAGGCGCTGCGCGTGGTGGAGGACTACTGTCGCTTCGCGCTCGACGATGCTTTTCTGAGCGGCAGTCTGAAGCAGTTGCGCCACGATCTGGCCGCAGCGCTGGCGGACTGGCCGACACCGCTGCTGCTGTCCGCTCGGGAAACGCAGCGCGACGTGGGCACCGCGCTGCAAACCAGCCGGGAACTGGAGCGCGGCGGGCTGCGCGAGGTGGTGCTGGTCAACCTGAAACGCTTGCAGGAGGCATTGCGCAGCCTGGAGGAATTCGGCAAGCTGCGCGGCGCTGCGTTGGGGCAAGCCATCGAAGGGTTGCGATACCGGAGCTACACGCTCGAACGCGCCATTCTGCTCGGTGCGGATGCTCGCCAGCGCTTGGCGGACGCCTGTGTCTACGTGCTGCTGAGCGGGGCTGGCTGCGCGGCCGCCCTCGACTGGACCATTCAGGAGGCTGCCGCCGGTGGTGCAACGGTCTTCCAGTTGCGAGAGAAGCACCTCGATGGCGGCGCGTTGCTCGAACGGGCGCGCCAGGTCCGCCGCTGGACGCGCGCCGTGGGCGCGTTGTTCATCATGAACGACCGGCCGGACATCGCCCGCCTCGCTGAGGCCGATGGTGTGCATCTGGGGCAGGAAGATTTGCCGGTCAAGGAAGCGCGGCGCATCGTCGGGCCAGATGCGTTGATCGGCGTCAGCACGCACAACATGGAACAGTTGCACCAGGCGCTGCTCGACGGCGCGAGCTACATTGGCGTTGGTCCGACGTTTCCCTCGGGGACCAAGCAGTTTGCGGAGTTCCCCGGCCTGGAGTTCGTTCGGCAGGCCAGCGCTGCCACTAGCCTGCCGGCCTTCATCATCGGCGGCGTAACGGTTCAGAACATCGAGTTGGCAGTGGACGCCGGCGCGCGGCGCGTGGCTGTCAGCCAGGCGATTTGCCAGGCCGACGAACCGCGCAGCGCTGCGGCGGCGCTGGTACGTGCTCTGTGCGGCGTGGCCCCTCGGACGTCCTAGTGCAGTGTCCAAGGAGTGCTTGCCTGACCGCCAGCAGTACGTCGGGCTTTCCAGCCCGCCAGGCAGCGCCGGTGACCCGCGGTGTCATCGCGCGGGCACGGCCAGCCCCTGGCGCGACCTGTCGGGCTGGAAAGCCCGACGTACTTCAAGCAGCCACACCCTGGACATCGCATTAGCTCACAGGTGCCCCCGTCCCCGGCGACTTTACGCTTGATTACCCTCCAGCCCCATTTAAGATAGGCAACGTCGCCTGCCATCCTGGCATTGCCATGCATGCCTGCTTGCCAACCCTGCTGATTTTCACACCCTTGCCGCAGGGATTTACCTGAACGCGCTGAGTCGCAAGACGGCGTGTCCGCTCCAGGTGTTTCGCTCGCAGCCGTGAACTACTTCGCGGCCGTTCGCCGGCTATCGGCAGACAATCACAAGCATCCGTTTGATGTTTCTCGTTCTGGAGGATTTCTCGATGTTGACTCGATTGGGCGCGGCCGCGTGCGCGCTGGTGCTGGCGAGTTTTCTGGTCGGCGGTCTGCCCGCGGCGGATGAGATCAAGTCCGGGCCGCAGGTCGGGGAACGGCTGCCGGGGCCGTTTCATCCGCTGAACTTCAACGGCACGGGTGCGGGCAAGAAGCACTGCCTGTATTGCGAACACGGCCCGAACCCCGTCATCATGGTGCTGGCCCGCGACGTGAGTGAGCCGCTGACCAACCTCATCAAGAAGCTGGATGCCGCCAGCGAGAAGAACAAGGCCGACAGTCTGGGCACCTTCGTCGTCTTTTGCAATGACGACCAAAAGTTGCCTGGCAAGCTCAAAGACCTGGTCGAAAGCGCCAAGCTCAAGCATACCGTGCTGGCCGTGGATGCTCCCGTCGGTCCCGAGGACTACAAGTTCGTCAAGCAAGCCGACGTGACCGTGGTCCTGTACGTCGAAGCCACCGTGAAGGCCAATCACACCTTCAAGAAGGGCGAGTTCAAGGACAGCGACATCGACAAGGTGCTCGGCGACGTGACCAAGATTCTGCCGAAGAAGTGAGCCGTGGCTAGTGGCTGGTGGCCAGAGTAGTTTGCGACCGGCTGGAGCGGTCCGCACAGCGGACCCTACGGTAATTTTGTAGGGTCCGCTGTGCGGACCAGAGTGCCCGGTGCTCCATCCATCGGCAATCCGCTCGAACCACCAACCACTAGCCGTCAGCCACTAGCCAAGAGGTATCATGCCGCGCGACCTGATCCTGGGCACTGCCGGCCATATCGATCACGGCAAGACGGCGCTGGTCAAGGCACTGACCGGTACCGATTGCGACCGCCTGCCTGAAGAAAAGAAGCGCGGCATCACCATCGACATCGGCTTTGCCACCCTCGACCTGGGCGAATATCGCCTCGGCATTGTCGATGTGCCCGGCCACGAGCGCTTCGTCCGTAATATGCTCGCCGGCGCCACCGGCATCGACCTGGTGATGCTCATCGTCGCGGCCGACGATTCGGTGATGCCGCAGACGCGGGAGCACTTCGAGATTCTCCGCCTGCTGGGCTTGCGGCAAGGGTTGATCGTCATCACCAAGTGCGACCTGGTGGATGCCACCACGCGCGACGTGGTCGAACTGGAGATTCGCGAACTGGTCCAGGGTAGCTTTCTCGAACGCGCGCCGATCTTGCACACCTCGGCGCACACCGGCACGGGCATTTCCGAACTGAAGGCGGCCATCGCGGAGGTTTGCGCGCACGTTGAAACGCGCACCGCCGCCGAGTGGTTCCGGCTGGCCATCGACCGTTCGTTCATCGTGCAGGGGCATGGCACGGTCGTGACGGGCTCGGCGACCTCGGGCAGCCTGAAGGTCGGCGACGAGGTCGAATGGCTGCCGCGCGGCGAGCGCGTGCGCGTGCGTTCGCTGCAAAATCACGGCCAGGCGGTGGATGAGGTCCATCGCGGGCAACGTGCGGCGATCAACCTCGCTGGCGTGCATCACGAGAACGTGATTCGCGGCCAGGAACTGGCGACGCCGGGCTACCTGGTTCCGTCTCGGACGCTTAGCGTCCGCTTGCACTGCCTGGCTGACGCCCGTCGCCCGCTGAAGCATCGCACGCAGGTGCGCTTCCACATTGGCGCTGCCGAGAACATGGCAGTGGTCTCGCTGCTGGACGCCGACCGGCTGGAACCCGGCCGCACCGGCATGGCACAGCTCTTCCTCGAAGAGCCCGCGGTGACCGCCTGGGGCCAGCTGTTCATCGTTCGCACCTCCTCCGCGGAGCATACGCTGGGCGGCGGGCAGGTATTGCAACCGGTCGCCCGCAAGGTCCGCCGCCAGCAACTGGACATGCTCGAACGATTTGAACGATTGGCCGGGGCCGACGCCGAGCAGCGCGCGTTGACGGTGGCCTGGTTCGCGGGGGTGCCTGGCGTCACGGCCGCCGACGTGGTGCGCGGCGCGGGCGTGGGACCGGAGGAAGCCGCCGTGCTGCTGCGCCGACTGCTTGACCGGGGCGAACTGGTCGAGGTCGGCGAGGGCGCGCCCGCCGAGACGCTGCTGCACGTCGACGTGGTCACGGACCTTGAAGAGCGCGTGCTGGCTGTGCTGACCCGCCTGCACGCCGAGATGCCGTTCGCGCCCGCCCACGAAATGGTCAAGGTCAAGACCGCGCTGGCTTACCTGGGCAACGAGCCACTGCTCGATTTCATCATCCGCCGGTTGGTCCTCAAGAAGCGCATCAAGCGCGACGGGCAGCGACTGACGCTGAGCACCTTCAAACCGAAGCTGAGTGTCAACTTGCTCAAGCTGAAGGACAAGGTGGTCGCCGCGTACAAGGAAGCGGGCTTGAAGCCGCCACGGGCGGAGAGCTTCGCGGCCCAGGCCGGCGGCCACGCGGCCCATCTCGACGAACTCTTCGCCCTGTGCGTGGCGGAGGGCCAGCTCGTCCATCTCGATGAAGACTACTACCTCGACAGCGCCGCGGCCGATCAGGTGCGTCAAATGCTGGCCGAGAAGTTGACCGCCAGCAACGGCATGACGGTGGCCGACATCCGCGACGCGCTCGGCACCGGCCGCAAGCAGGCCATGCTCGTCTGCCAGTATCTCGACCGCATCGGCGTCACCCGGCGCGAAGGGGATTTGCGGTTTCTGGCGAAGTGAAGGGACGCTCCGCGCGAAACGATGAATCAAACATCTTGATTCATCGTTTCGCGCGTGGGACCATACCCTCATCGGTCTTTGGCGTCCCACAGGAGTTCGCCCATGGTCGCAGGCTTTCACTTGATCTGGACCGCCTACGGTTGGTGGCTGCCCAACGATCCCCGCGGCAGTTCATCGACCGAGATTCGCGTGGAGCGCATTGCGGAACTCGGTGAGCTTCACACCGGCCGAAAGCCAATTCAGCCGCCGCGTGTCGAGTTGCGCCGCTTCTACGCGCAAGCACGCCAGGTCCTCAAACATCCGTTGCTCATGTTTTCGGACGAGGCCATTAAATGTATCGGTGCCGGCTTCGCTCGCGTGGTCGCCGAGCGTAAGTACACCTGCTATGCCTGTGCTGTGATGCCCGACCACGTTCACGTCCTGATCCGCAAACATCGCGACCACGCCGAAACGATGATCGCCAATTTGCAGCAAGGCAGTCGCGATCTACTCATTGCCGACGGCTGGCGGCTGGCTACTCATCCGGTTTGGGGAGGCCCAGGCTGGAAGGTGTTTCTGTATGACCGGGACGACTTCGTCCGCATTATTGACTACATTTGGCAGAATCCCATCAAGATTGGCCGTCCGCCGCAAACCTGGAGCTTTGTCAAACCGTACGATGGCTGGCTCCCGGGCCGCTATGTCTGATTGATCGTTTCGCGGGTTTCGCTTTGCTGTTATAACCACTCCATGCTCGCCGCCGACCCGCACCCGCTGCTGGACCTGCGTTCCTTCGTCTCCGAGTATCCGCGCAGCCTCGGCGAGATGTCCTCGCCGCCGGACTTGTATGGATTGCTGGCTGAAGGCGCGCCGGCGCCATTGTGCAGCGACGATGGCGTGCGCGAAGCAGTACGGGCGTTGTTGCGGCACGGCGGCTTCAAGCCTACGGGGCGCAGCAAGCCCGCTTCCGAATACTTGCTCAAGGCGGTGCGCGAGGGACAGCTGACGTCCATCAACCTGGCGGTGGATGTCTGCAACATCGTATCGTTCCACAGCGGGCTGCCGATCAGCGTCGTGGACCTCGACCGAGTTCGACCGCCGCTGCATGTCGGCCTTGCGCCCGCAGGTGCTTCGTATGTGTTCAACGCCTCTGGGCAGACAATCGACCTCGGCGGCCTGCTTTGTTTGTTTGATGCCGAGGGGCCGTGTGCCAATGCCGTCAAGGATGCCCAGCGGACCAAGACGGATGGGGCCACGCGACGCGCCCTGTCGTTGATCTGGGGCACGACCGCGTTGCCGGGCCGCGCCGCGGAGGCCGAACGCTGGTATCGCGAATTGCTGGCAGGCCAGGCAGTCGCCACCGAGTCGCATTCCGAATCGCGGCCACGCGCGGAGAGCTGAACCGATGAAAACCGCTACGGGGACTACGGTCATCGCCAATGGCCAGCTGATTGATGGCGCCGGGCGCCCGCCCGTTCCCGATGCCGCATTGGTTTTGCGAGACGGACGCATCGCTTACGCCGGTCCAGTCGTCGGCGCGCCTGCGCTGCCGCCTGACGTGCGACGCATCGACGCACGCGGCGGCACCATCATGCCCGGCCTCGTGGAAGCTCACTTTCATCCGACGTACTTCAACGTGGCGGCGCTCGAAGACCTCGACATCAAGTATCCCGTCGAGTACGTGACGCTGCTGGCCGCTAACAATGCCCGCCTGGCCCTGGAGTGCGGCTACACGGCAGCGCGCTCCGGCGGTAGCCTGTTCAACATCGACGTCTGGCTGAAGAAGGCCATCGAGAACGATGTGACGCCTGGTCCCCGGTTGGCGGCCTCCGGGCGCGAAGTATGCGGCGTTGGTGGACTGATGGACTGGAACCCCGATTTTCGCAAGATCGGCATGGAAGGGCTGGTGCTGCTCGTCAACGGTCCGGACGAAGCCCGCGCCGCGGTGCGCAAGCTGGTCAAGGACGGCGTCGAATGGGTCAAGACCTATCCAACCGGCGACGCCGCCGCGCCGGACACCAACGACCACCATACGCTGTGCATGACCTTCGAGGAAATGCACGCCTGCGTGCAGACCGCGCACAATCACGGCTTGAAGGTGACGGGCCACTGCCGCGCGACCGAGGGCATCAAGAACGCCCTGCGCGCCGGTTACGACACCCTGGAGCACGGTACGTTCATGGACGACGAAACGCTCGATCTGTTGCTCAAACGCAACACGCCCGTCGTACCCGCGCTGCAATTCGAGCACGCCAGCATCGAGCACGGTCCGGCGTTTCGCATGCCGCGCAAGGTGATTGAGGGCCATCGCGAAACCCTGGAAGGCGGCGCGGAGAGCGCCCGTCGCATACTGCGCGCCGGCGGCCGGCTGGGCATGGGCGGCGACTACGGCTTCGCCTGGAACCCACATGGCGACTACGCGAAGGAATTGACTTTCTTCGTCAAGTACGTGGGCCTGTCACCGCTGGAAGTGCTGACCTGCGCCACGCGCACCGGCGCGGAGATCATGGGCCGGCAGGACGAGTTCGGGACGCTCGAAGTCGGCAAACTGGGCGACGTGCTGGTCGTGGATCGCGACGTGCTGGCCGATATCGCCGTCCTCGAAGACCGCGCGCGTTTCATCGCGGTCCTCCAGGGCGGCGTGGTCAAGGCGGGGCAATTGACGCGCCCCGCCTGAACCGCTCGCGGTTTCGCGCGGCGTTACTTCTCCGGCGTCCGCTCCTGGCGGCTGGAGAACTCCGTCAGCGATTCGACGCTGACGTTCTTGTCCTTCATCACGAAATGCCGGGATTTGCCGGAGAACTTCCCCTTCACGGACACGGTGCCCTCGGACGTCGTGCCGTCGATGGCCGTATCGATGGTGCCTTTGAATTCCAGGAAGGTGCCCGGCTCCCAGGCCAGCTTCTGCTTGCCCTGGAACACCCGGTTGATGACGGCGAACTTCAGATCGAAGTCGATCACGCCGTACAGCGAGCGCGAACCCGGCTTCATGTAGGCTTTGGTCAGGGTGCCGGTGCCGGAGGAGCGCGGAGCGTCCACGTCGGTGCCGTCCGCCAGGACGGGCGCGGCGCGGGCGACATCGATGGTCCAGCTTTCGCCCTCGGCCACGGGCTTGTTCGGCAGATAGAGTTGAATCAGATCGGGCCGGCTGACGCGCCGGGCCAGCACGGCCAGCTCGTCGGGCGAGACCGGCGGTTCGCCCAGGGCCGTCGCCTGGTACTTGCCGTCCTTGAACTCGAAGACAATCACCCGCCCCTCATAGGGCAACTTGCGCGTTTCCGAGCCGATGCGATCCACGGCCAGCGCGTAGTTACGGCGCAGCAACTTCGGCTGGCTGGGGCCAGGCGTGACCACGTGGTCGAA
>JAEUIF010001368.1 GCA_016795185.1 Planctomycetia bacterium
CCGGTCCATTGCCAGCACCTCCTGATTTGATGAGTACGCGAGGAAACTGAGTCCGTTTCTTGTATCCCTGTCCGCAGAAAGAGGAGAACCCATGTTGAGCACGATCCGCGCGCGTCTGGTGAACTTCCTCAAGAAGGAAGACGGCCCCACGGCAGTCGAGTACGCCGTGATGCTGGCCCTGATCATCGTCATCTGCCTGGCAGCCGTGCAGCTGCTCGGCCAGAACAGCTCCAAGCTGTTCCAGACCGTCGCCCAGTCCATCGGCAGCACGAGCTGATCTGGTGCCCCGACCCTGGTTCCCGCGCTGCATTGCTGACCGTCAGCGCTGACGCGGGCTACATGGCGAGCCGCGGATCTCCCCGACTCCGCGGCTCGCCTCCTTGTTTTTTACTGCCGGACCAAATACAAACTCACCTCGTAGCCAGAAGTCAGCCGCGTGGGCGGTCTGCACCGTCCGACGCGGTCGGGCCGGCGGTGACGATCCCGCAGCCGTGGCAACCTCGCCACCGTCGTGCCTTGTGCGGACGCCAATCGGATATCCCTTGCCATGCTGACACCGGAAAAGTGGCCGTTGGTGGTCGTATGCGTCGGCATGATCGTCGCCGCCGTCATCGACGGCTGGAAGTTCAAGGTCCCCAACTGGTTGACTTTCCCGCTGGTCATCTTGGGCTGGGTGCTAGGAGCCTGGTACACCTGGTCCGCAGACCGGCCGCCGCCCTACACCCTCGAACTCGACATGAGCAACCGGCTGATTGCCAGCCTGATCGCCACGGCGGTCGGCTTCGGCCTGCTGTTGCCGGCGTACGCCATTGGCGGCATGGGCGAGGGTGATGTGAAGATGGAAATGGGCTGGGGGGCCTGGATCGGCGCGTACTTCGGCACGCGGCTGGGGTTGTGGATCATCTTCTACAGCTTCTGCGTCGGCGTCATCGTCGGCGGCATCCTGGGGTTGCTCGTCATGGTGTTCTCCGGCCGCTTCCGCCAGCACATGGAGCATGCCCGCAACATCCTTACCGACCTGGCGAAAGAAGGTGCCGGCGGCGCGGCCGAGAAGGCCGCCGAACGCAAAGCCGCCGGCCGCTGGACCAGGCTGCCCTACGGCATCCCCCTGTGCATCGGCAACGTCGGTTACCTGATCCTCCTCGAACTCGATCAACTGCCCTTCTTCCTCCAACCCTGAACGCAGTACGTGAATTTCGCTTACCCAGAGCGCCGAAGGCCATCTCTCTTCGGCGTTCAGCCGCGCCGCGTCCACCCCCTTCGGAAAAGTTGAAGTTTTCCGCCTCGGCTGGTCGAATTAGACGGCAAGAGGCGGGAGTTATTCCGTTCGCACGGGTTGTAAGGAGGAACAGAGCGGATTCGGCAAACAAGCTTCGGGCTGGAAGGCAGCGGTACGAGCGTGGACTGGAAAATCCAGGCAAATTGACTTGACACCACTATGGGGGGACAAGGTACGCTTAACTGGGTACTTGCCACTGGAAAACGGAGAGCCCAGTCGGCTGTGGTCCGACTCGCACCCAGGACCAAATAATCGGAACGACGGGCTGCTTTTTCACCACCGGCCAAATTTTTGAGCTACAGTTGAGAGTAATCCGTCCGGTGGCAAAGGCGAATCTCGTTCAACACCCATGTCCAGGGCTGTCTACTCCCTCCCTGTAGACGGCTGTAGCGTACCAGTTGTGGTGGCTCACGGCGCACCGAACGGAACAGCCGTGCGCTTCGTATCCGTACTACGGAGTCTCCAGCGCGGAACTCCGGCCTGAACGCACTCCTGAGAGGTAGACAACATGAAACCGAAAACGCTCATCCTGATGCTGGTCGCCGTGGTTTGCGGCCTCGCAGCCGCCTACATGGCGATGAATCTGAAAGGCGGCGACGGTGACGGCGGTGAGAAGGTGATGGTGGTCGTGGCGGCCGTGCCGCTGACGAACGGCACGCAGATCAAGGATCCCGCGGTGCAGTTGACGGCCAAGGCGTTTCCGAAGGACATCGCCCCCGCGAACTTCGTCTCGAACCCGCAAGACCTGAACGGCAAGGTCATCGGCCGGACGATCGATCCAGGCACGCCGGTGACCCTGAAGGACATGAGCACGCTGGCCACCCTGTTCCCGGACAATGTTGATCCGAACACCCGGGCCTTCACGGTGCGCGTGAACCTGGAAAGCTCGATCAGCGGCTTCCTGCTGCCCGGTGCCCGCGTGGACCTGCTGTGCGCGATGCACAGCCTGAAGGACAACCGCATCAAGATGATGGCCACCTTCCTCCAGGACGTCCAGGTGCTGGCGGTGAACACTCAGCGCGACGTGCCGAAGGAAGGCGGCGGCGTGATCCCGAACGCCGCGACCATCACGCTGGCCATCAAGCCCGACGAAGTCCAGCGCGTGGCCTGGGTGACGGACAGCCGGCAGGTGACCGTGTCGCTGCGGCGTCCCGGCTACACGGACAAGGACAAGCTGACCCCGGTGACCGGCCCGTTCGGAGAGGACGAGGAGGGCACCGGGCCAAGCGCCGAGAAGCCCGTGCCGTTGCCGGTCGCCAAGATCGATATCGCTCCGGGCACTGCGGTTATCGATAACTCGAACTTCGACAAGTATTTCGAGATCATGAACGTCCCGGCGTCGCTGATCCGCGGCACGCCGATTCGCGACAAGGCGCAGATCCAGGGCATGATCAATCACTTCGTGGCGGCCGGCCAGCCCGTGACCTCGAAGCACTTGGAAGCCGTCGCGTCCATTGGGAAGACTGCTCCGACGCCACAATTTGGGCGGATGCGTATCGTGATCGGTGGCCAGCCGCCTCGTTTTGTTGAGTTTGAGAACGGCCAGCAGGTCGGCGGCAGCAACCAGCCGACGCCCCGCGAAGGGCTGCCGCAACCCGAAGGCGCTGGTCCGGCTCCCAAGCCGGGCAACAACGGCAAGGGTTCCGAGGGGCCGACGGAAGGGAAAGAAAGCTGAGTTTTGCAGTTCGGGAGCGAGGCCGCCGCGCGGCGCGGCCCACGGCGGCCTCGCTCCTTCCAGTCCGGTTGATTTTTGTGTAGGGTGGGGGGATGGACCCCCCACACCCCGGAACCTTCGAGTCACTGTGGTGGGTGTTTGCCACCCATCCTACACTTGCCAGGAGAGGTGAAAGGATGCACCGGAAGAATCGCATACCACGGTTGTTGCTGAGCGGCCTGCTGTTGCTAGGCGCGGCGCTCGGGCACAGCACTCGTCTGTGCGCCCAGGAAGAGAAAGCAGCGCCCAAGGCGAGCAGCCAGCGGACCATCGCGGTGGCCATCAACGGCACCGAACGCCTGTCGATGGCCGGCAAACAGATCATCTTCAGCGCGGAGACCGACAAGGAAGGCGTCATCGACGTCCTCACTCTCGACCAGCGAACGGTTATCCTGCGCGGCCTGGCCGCCGGCATTGTCAAGCTGACCTTGACGGCCCAGGGCGGCAAGGAGCAAGAGGTCTACGAAGTCATCGTCCAGACCGACATCGAGTTGCTGCGCAGCCTGTTGCAGCGCGCGGTGCCGACGGCGAACGTCGTGCCGATCCCCGGCGCTGGCAACACCATCATCCTGACCGGGTGGGTGGCGCACTCCGAGGATGTGGACACGATCCTGGGCATCGCCCGGACGTTCACCTCCGGCGGCGCCGGCCCTGCCATGATCGTCAACGCCCTCAAGGTGGGCGGCGTGATGCAGGTCCAGCTCGACGTGGTCGTGGCGCGCGTCAGCCGTTCGGAACTCCGCCGCATGGCCTGCGACCTGTTCCAGTTCGGCGAACGCCATCAGCTGCTCAACAGTGTCGGCCAGCAGGTCATTACGCCCAACCCCGGCAGTACCATTCCCGCGCTGCTGGGCGGTGCTCCGGCTGCCGGCCAATTGCAGAACATCTTCGCGAACGGTGCCAACGGCGCGCCCGCCAACTCTTTCCTGGCGGTTTTCACGCAGCGGCAAGTGTTCTTCTTCTTCCTCCAGGCGCTGCGCGACAACAATCTGGCCAAGCTGCTGGCCGAACCGCACCTCGTGACGATGAGCGGCAAGCCGGCCGAGTTCGTGTCGGGCGGCGACCAGGCGGTGCCCCAGGTGGCGGGCTTGGGCGGTACGGCGGGCATCAGCTTTGTCCCGTTCGGCACCCGACTCACCTTCTTGCCCATCGTCCTTGGCAATGGCAAGATATACCTGGAAGTCGAACCGGAAGTCAGCGCCCTGGATAATGCCGCGGGCGCGTCCATCGCAGGCACCATCGTGCCTGGCCGCGCCACCCAGCGCGTCCGCACGGCCGTCGAGATCGAGCCCGGTCAGACGCTGGCCATTGGCGGTTTGATCCAGAACGTCGTCCAGGGCACGACGACCAAGTTCCCGGTGCTCGGCGACCTGCCGTTCATCGGCACGGCCTTCAGCCGGAAGTCCTACAATGAGGTCGAGGAAGAGATGGTCGTCCTGGTGACGCCCCATCTGGTCGATCCGATGTCCTGCGACCAGCTGCCCAAGTTCCTGCCCGGCCAGGAGACGCGCCGCCCGGATGATTTTGAGCTATTCTTGGAAGGCATCATGGAAGCGCCGCGCGGCCAGCGGAAAGTGTGCCCGGATCGGCGCTACGTGCCGGCCTACAAGCACAGCCCCAGCATGAACAAGTTCCCCTGCGGGGCCAACGGCAACGGCTGTGACGGCTCGCCGGACTGCGGGCTGAACAACGGCGCGGTGCAGGCCAAGTCGGTGGCGGTCCCGGTCGCCGCCCTGCCCGGTGCGACGATGACCGAAACGGCCGTTCAGCCGCTGCGGCTGGACAGCCAGGTGATGCCGGTCGGCAACGTGGTGCCGGCCAACGGGACGGTGCTGGAAGCAGTGCCGGTTGCCCGCTGATCGATCTCGGCTGGGACGCCGGCGGCCACCGCCGCCGGCGTCCTGCCCCGGCTTACTGGGGTCGCCGCGATCTTAATTCTGTCTTCGGTGACGGCCATGAAACGCATTGCAATCGTTGACCCCGCCGATTCCACCCGCGAACCGCTCCGCAACCTGTTACTGGGTGTGGATTCGGTCTGGCTGGAAGCGGAGTGCGCCCGCTATGAGTTCTTCTTCGACGTCATCGCCCAGTCCACTCCCGACGCGGTCATCGTTTCGCTCGACGCGG
>JAEUIF010001403.1 GCA_016795185.1 Planctomycetia bacterium
CCATCGTGCCCGGCAAGCCTGAAGAGAGCCATCTGGTGGACCTCATCAAGACCACTACGGCCAAGCGCATGCCGCCGAAGGAAAGCGGCGATCCGCTGTCGAAGGAGAAGATCGCGCTGATCGAGCGCTGGATCAAGGAAGGGGCCAAGCTCGACGCCGGCATCGACGCCAAGGCCGACCTGATGCGCGAACTGCGCATCCGCTGGAAGCCGCCGGTCCCGCCCGTGGCCTACAAGTACCCGGTCATCGTCAACGCTTTGACCTTTACCCCGGACAACAAGAAAATCGTCGCCGGCGGGCACCACGAGCTGACCGTCTGGGACATCGAGAACGCCAAGCTGGAGAAGCGCATCCACACCCGCTCCGAGCGCGCTTACGCGATGGCCTGGCTGCCCGACGGCAAGCTGGTCGTGGCCGGCGGCCGACCCGGCCAGGAAGGCAACGTGCGCGTCTACGACATCAACGCCGCTCCCAAAGAGCAGAAGGACGGTGTGGATATTCTCGACGGTGTCAACGACACCAAGGTCATGCTGAAAGAACTCGCGGAGACGGACGACGCCATTCTCTGCCTGGCCATTGCTCCGGATGGTAAGCGACTCGCGTCCGGCGGCTGCGACCGACTGGTGCGCGTCTGGGACATCTCCGAGGGCATCGACAAGGCCAAGATCGACCAGACCTGCGAGAACCACGCCGACTGGGTGCTGGGCATCGCCTTGGCCGCCGACGGCAAGCACATGCTGACGTGCAGCCGGGACAAGACGGCCAAGGTCTGGGACTTGATGGCCAAGGAATCCGTGCTGACCTTCCCCGGCCACCAGGCCCCGGTCTACGGCGTGGCGGTCAAGCCCGACAGCAAGGTCGGTTTCTCGGTGGGTGAAGACAACCAGGTCCGCGCCTGGAACGCGTCCGGCGACGGCAAGCCGATTCGCGCGACTGGCGGACACACCAAGTCGATCTTCAAGATCGCCTATCACCCGACGCAGCCGGTGATCGTCACCTGCGGCGGCGACAACACTGTTCGCGTCTGGAACGCGGATAGCGGCGCGAACACCGCGACGATGCAGGGCCATACCGATCAGGTGTTCGCCATCGCCATCAGCCCCGACGGCAACCTGGTGGCCTCGGGCAGCTACAATGGCGAGGTCAAGGTTTGGAAGATCGCCGACCCGAAGATGCCCTTGAAGGCGTTCAACGCCTCGCCTGGCTTGCCCCAGGCGGCTGCGCCCGCGAAGTAACCAGCGGTCAGTTGTCAGTGGTCAGCCGTCAGTGGTATCATCGGGAGTAGTTGCTGTAAGTTGCCAGCAACTGACGACTGACCACTGACGGCTGACCACCATGACGGAACGACCCGCGCTGCGGCCCGGCTTGACCGCCATCCCCGATCCCACTCAGCCTGGCTTCGTTTTCCTTCTCGACCGCTTCTTTCTTACCGACCGGCAAGCACGTCTGAGCCGCCTGGAACTGGACTGGCTCCAGTTATGCGATGGCACGCGCACCGTGCGCGACATTCATGCCGATGTCGGGCGCAGCCTCAACGGTCAGACACCGCCGCTGGCCGTGTTCGAGCGCTTGCTGGCGCAACTGGAGGCCGCCGCCTTCCTGGACGGCCCGCGCTACCGGCAACTGCTCGACGGCCCGATTCGTGAACCGTCCTGCATCGGCGCCTACGAAGGCGATCCGGACAAGCTGCGTCTGCAAGTGGAGCGGTTATTCCGCGCTGGGCCGGGGCTGCCCGCCGCCGGCAAGCCTGACGGTAGCTTGCGCGCCGCGTTGATCCCGCACATGGACTACCAGCGCGGCGGTTTGACCTACGCTTGGGGCTTCAAGGAACTGTTCGAGAAAACGGCTGCGAAGCTGTTCATCGTCATCGCCACCTCGCATTACAGCGCCCATCGTTTCACCCTGACGCGCAAGCACTTCAAGACGCCGCTGGGCGTCGTGCCCACGGACCAGCAGTTCATCGACCGGCTGGCAGCGGAGTACGGCAGCGGGCTGTTCGATGATCCGTTCGCGCACTTGCCGGAACATTCGATCGAGCTCGAAGTGGTCTTCTTGCAGTATCTCTACGAAGGCCGCCCGTTCCGCATCGTGCCACTGCTGGTCGGCTCGTTTCACGACTGCGTGGCCGAGGGCGGCAATCCACTCCAGCGGCGCGACATCGCCCGCATGGTCGATGCCCTGCGCCGGGTGGAAGCCGCTACGCGGGAGCCGATCTGCTATCTCATCAGCGGCGACCTGGCGCACATTGGGCCGAAGTTCGGCGACCCGCTGCCAGTTGGGGAGCGGTTCCTTGACGAAAGCCGGCAGCTGGACCAGGAAATCTTGCGGCATACGGCAGCCGCGAATCCGGGGAGCTACTTCCAGGCAATCGCCGACGAAGGCGACCGCCGCCGCATCTGCGGCCTGTCTCCCACTTTTACGACCCTGCAAGCAGCGCGGCCCGCGCGCGGCAAGGTGCTGCACTACGACCAGTACGTCCATCCCCAAGGCCACGAAAGCGTCAGCTTCGCGAGCGTGGCGTTTTATCGGTAGGTCCGGTCAAACGACCTCGGGCGGCAACGGCAACCGTTCCACCTCGCCGTGGGTGCGGACGAGCAGCAGTTCGCGGGTGGGCAGGCTGCGGAACGCCGCGACCACGGTGGCACCGTCGTCGAGCGGCGTCTGCGCGACCACCACGAACCGCCGATCCGCGTAGCGGAGCCAATCGACGCGATAGTCCGTCACGGCGGCCAATCGCCCCTGATGGACAATGGCCACGGCGCGGTAGCCGTGCGCGGTCCCGGCCGTCGCGGTGGCATCCTCCACGACGATGTCTCCATTGCGTCGTAGCAGCGACCAGAGTACCACGCCACGGTCGTCGATGCCGGCTATCTCGAACATGACGTTGCCCCAGGTGAACAGGTCCAGGGGAATCCGCCGCACCGGATCGTCGCGTAGGTCGCTCGGGTTCCAGCTGAGGCTCACCCGTTGGCCGAGAGGTTGAGGAATACAATTGAACCAGACACCATCATTCGCCCAAAACAATACTCCCAGCGGCCGGCTGCACATGGACATAACAATGAGCAATGCTCCGTGGCAACTCGAACCGGCCGGCTCTTTCGACCTGCCAACTCGATCCGAAACCAATAGGTGCGGCCCGTCGAGCAGTTTCAATTCGGTGCCGTCCCAAAGGCAGACCCGATGGGCGTTATTGTGCAGCACCGCCTGAGGTGCAACCCAGAGCGGCGGGCCGGACAACTCAACCGGACTCCAATTGTGGTACATCCCCTTCGGACTGCGCGTGTAAACGGTTAACCGGCGGATGATGTCTCCAGCCTCAACGGTCAACAGAAAACGAGCGTTGTCATCCACGACCAACGACCCTATGCAGGCCTTGCCCTTGTCGCAGATCGCCACGACTTCATTGGTTTCGGGCCGAAAGCAAACGACCTCGCCACTTGGGAACGCCAAAAAAAGTTCGCCGGTCAGTCCCGCGCTGCAAACGGCGGACACCGGATCGCCCCCGCCCAGCGATTGTCTTTGTCGCTTCGGACGGGGTATCAGAACCGCCGGGCGCACGGCGGCCTTGACGGCGTGGCGCGCGTCACTTACGACGGCGGCGGAAAACACGCCGGCCCGGCCCAGAAACTGGGAGACGAGATCGCCCGGACGCGACTCGACCTCGACGCGGTGGCGCAGCTTCGTGGCCAAGCCGATCAGCGCGGCGTCTCGCGCCTCGTCGCGCACGGGCGACAGCGCGCCGGACTCTGCGAGGCGGGTGGCTGTGTGATAGAACTCCACCGCGCCGCCATCGATGCCGGGGCTGTCGAAGTACGAACGTGCTTGCCGGACCAGGGCGAGAAAGTCGGTCGGGGCGGCCTGTGCTTGAAAGAGCCGCGCCAGGCGCAGGGCGCAGGGCACCGCGTTGTTCGCCGGCCGTGCCGCCCAGCCGCGCTCGAAGAGGTCGCGGGCCAGGTCGTGGCGGGCTGCCTTGAGCAGCAGCAGTTCGCCGGCCGCCAGCCAGTCCTGGTTCGCCGCCAGCCGATCCGCCGCGCTCTGGTACTCGGCCAGCGCGGCATCGGTTTCGCCCAGGCGGGTCAGCAAGTCGCCGGCCGCCACGTGGTCGCCGAGTTGCCGGTAGAGCCGCAGGGCCTCGTCGGTCTCACCCGCGGCTTCGTAAGCGCCGGCGGCGGCGCGGCGGTCGTTGAGCTGTGTCAGGTAAATGAGGGCTGCATCGCGATACA
>JAEUIF010001462.1 GCA_016795185.1 Planctomycetia bacterium
CCTGCGAAGTCGTCACCTTTGGCGAAGCGATGATCCGTATGCATCCACCGGGCTTTGCCCGACTCGAACAGGCACGCCAGTTCGACGTGCAAGTCGGCGGCGCGGAACTGAATACCGCCGTCGGTCTGTCGCGCCTGGGACGTTCGACCGCCTGGGTCTCGCGCCTGACTGACAATCCACTCGGTCGTGTCATCGCCAACCGGGCGCGTGAAACCGGGGTCTGCACCGACTCTGTCGTCTGGACGGACGAGGACCGCGTGGGCGTCTACTATCTGGAATTCGGTGCAGCGCCGCGCGCCAGCAGCGTGCTGTACGACCGCAAGGACTCGGCGATCTCGCGCATCGCGCCCGGCATGGTCCCCTGGGCCAAGGTCTTCGCGGGCGTGCGCTGGTTCCACGTCACCGGCATCACCCCCGCGCTCAGCACCAGCGCCGCCGAGGCTACCCGCGAGGCGCTGCAAGCCGCCCGCGCCGCCGGCGTGAAGACCAGCATCGACCTCAACTATCGCGCCAAGCTCTGGAGCCAGACGGACGCCGGCCGCTGGATGTCGATCTTCATGGAATTCTGCGACGTGCTCATCACCACGGAAGAGGACACCGAGCGCGTCTTCGGCATCCAGGGCAAAGACTACGAGGACGTGTCCGCCAAGCTGACCAAGCGCTTTCCGCTCAAAATCGTCGCCGTCACCCTGCGCGAAAACCCGCTGGTCTGGAAGAACACCTGGACCGCCATCGCCTATCAGGCTGGCAGCATCTTCCGCACGCGCACCTATGAAGTGGAGATCGTGGACCGCCTGGGCGCGGGCGATTCGTTCGCGGCCGGGCTGATTCACGGCCTGCTCGACGACGATTTGCAAAAGGGGCTGGACTACGGCGTGGCTGCCAGTGCCATCAAACATTCCATTCCGGGCGATTTCGCCTGGATCAATCGTCAAGAAGTCGAAGGCTTGCTCAAGGGCTCCGGCCTGCGCATCAGCCGCTGACGGCATCTCAGGTACGGCGGGCATTCCAGCCCGACACTTCGCACCGGTGGTCGACCGCGCCGTCGGTTTCCGGCAGGTGATGTCGGGCTGGAAAGCCCGACGTACATCATGCGCGTGCTGCCGCCAGAGGTTCTTACCCATCCTTCCCGGTCCTGACCTCAACCTTGCCGACCTTGCGGCCCCTGCGGATTGCAGCAGTCGCAAGCGTCGGTTCGGGCGTTCGTGAGGCCAAGCGCCGCGAAGTTCGCGACCAACCCCGCCGAATTATTGCTTACAGACAGTCCCGACCCGCCAGCCGCAAACTGGCAAGAATATCCACGCAACCGCCCGCGATGGAACGGGCGCTCTCGTTTCTCCACGCCTCCCAGCACAAGGAAGTGCCGAACATGAAGAGCCTTTGTCTCCCCGCGCTGGCCACGGTTGCCCTGGGTTGGGCCGCCAGTGTCGGCAGCGCCCAGTACATCTACCCCACTTACCCAGGCCAGCCGGTCGCGCCCGGCTACTATCAGCAGCCCATGCAATCGATGCCGATGGGCCAGATGCAACCGATGCCGATGCAGCAAATGCCCATGGGCCAGATGCCAGTGCAGCCGGTGTCGCTGGGCCAGATGCAAGGCGCGCCCCTGATGCAAGGCGCGCCCATGATGCCCGCCGCCATGACGCAACCGGTGGTCGTGCCGGTGTACGTGCCCGTGGTGCAGCAGCGCATTCCGATGTTCGGGCCAGTGGACACCCTGCCCGAAGGCGGCCCGCTGGCTTCGCCGCCGGCGGCCCCGGTCTCCACCGCCGCAACGACGAAGACTGTTTCGGAGACGACCGTTTCGTCGAGCGCCGCGCCCTGGTATCAGAAGGTGAAGAAGTTCCTGATCGGCGACTGAGGACCGCAACGGAAAGAACATCGGGCCGCTGGCGGCTTCGCACTGCGATTGGTGCAGAGCCGCCAGCGGCTTTTCAGTGCGCGCCGCGCCGACCGAAAACGCCGGCGAAGACCAACGCACCCAGGGTGATGAAACCCAGTCCGAACAGCGCCTCGGACCATTGCGTCCAGAAGATGTTGACGACCACCAGCGCCAGGATGGCCACGTAGATCGCCGGCACCCACGGATAGCCCCGGCAGCGGTAGGCGCGCTCCGCATCGGGCGCGGTGCGGCGAAAGACAAAGATGGTCGCGACAGCCAGTGTTTCAAAGGTCGTCGCGCCGAACATGGCAAAGTCCGTGAGGATGTTGAAGACCGATTTGTTCTCGGGGATGTTCGGGTCGATGGTCAAGTCCAGCACCGCGAACGTGGGCAGCCGATACTTCGACAGCGCGCCCGCCACCACGACCAGTAGCGCCGACCACAACGCCAGCACGACGATGGCCACGGCGGGCGTGTGGAAGCGCGGATGAATGGCGGCCAGGCGTGGCGGCGCGAGGCGGTCGTCGCCCATCGCATAAAGGACGCGCGGACCGACGAGCAGATTGCCGTTCAGCGCGCCGAAGGCCGAGCACATCACGGCAGCGGAAGCCAGCGCCGCGCCGATGGGGCCGAGCAGGCGTTCGCTGAAGACCGTGGCGACCGGCGTGTCCTTGCAACGGGCCATTTCCTCGACGGGCAGCACCAGCGCATACGCCAGGTTGGCCGCCAGGTACAGGAAGATGACGATGCCGGTGCCGGCCAGGAACGCGAGCGGCAGGTTCCGGTTCGGGTTCTGCACTTCGCCGGCGACCGGCGCGATGTTCATCCAACCGTGATACGCCCACATGACGCCCAGCAGCGCGGAGCCAAAGCCGGTCAGCGTGGTCAACTTCCAGGAACCTGGCCACCACGGTTCCAGGTTCTCCGCGCGCGGGCCGGCGTCTTCGGTCGAGCCTGCGAACAGCCAGCCCACGACGAAGGGCAACACCGCGATCGCCAGCAGCGAACCAATCTTGACCAGTGTAATGAAAAGCTGTAACACCCCGCCCCACCGCACACCCCGGACGTTGACCAGGGCCAGGGTGAGGATGACGGCCACGGTCAGCCCGCGCTGCTGCCAGTAATCGAGCACCTGGGTGGCGGGCGGCAGGCCGACGGCCTCGCGAAAGCGGGCATTGGCGAGCACGTCATGCAGCGATTCGCTGAAAACGGTGGCCAGCGCGGCGATGGAAGCGCCGCGGATCATCCAGAACTCGACCCAGCCCCAGAGGAACGCGGCCAGACGGCCGTAGGCTTCGCGCAGATAAACGTAGTTGCCGCCGGCGTGGGGATAGAGCACGGCAACCTCGGCCAGCGCCAGTGAACCAAGTAGCGCAAGTACGCCGCCGAGGATCCAGGCCAGCGCGGCCAGTCCGAAATAAGGAGCAGTTTCGGCGACTTGCTGCGGTTTCTTGAACACGCCCGAGCCGATGATGGTGCCCACCACGATGGCGACCGCCATCCAGGGGCCAAGGGCGCGGACCAGACGCGGCGCGACGGGGGATGGTTCGTTCATGGCGGCCAGTGTAAAGCGCCGCGCGGTCTTCGGCAACCGGCGACAACGCATCAACGATCATCGATGCGAATTTCGCAGCTGCTTTTTCGTCTCGACAGCGCCGCCTGAGCGAAAGCGCACCGCGCGCGGCGGGGAAAGAGCGGAAAGTGACCGACTCTGGAGGATGCGGGCAAAAAAAACGAGGTAAATCGCCTGAATCGGCCTTGGTAGCTCTTGTATTTTATTGGCATGAAGTTAGCATACGGAACTTGATGGAAGTGCTTGGGCGGCAAGAAGCGAGGAACCAGCGCGACTTCGGAGCGACTTGCATCCAGGTACTCGGACATCTTCTTCACTGGTGGAGGCTCTTGTCTGTATGAACGAACCTGACGAGCGCACCGGGCTCGCTCCTCGATCGGTCCCCACGACGACGGCCGACTTCGAGGAAGAAGAGCCTCCCGGTAAGCCTCGGCGCCACCCGCTCTGGCGCGACGTTCCCGAAAGCCAGTGGAACGATTGGCGGTGGCAATCGCAAAACGCCATCCGCTCGGTCCGACAGCTTCGAAACCTCCTCGCATTCACACCCGAAGAACTCGAAGCGATCGGTGAGCTGGAAGGTCAGTACAAGCTGGCCATCCCGCCGTACTACTTCTCGCTCATCAACCCAGATGACCCCAGCGATCCTATCCGTCTGCAATCGGTGACCTCGCCGCTGGAAATGCGGAACGAGTCGGGCTACGAATTGGCAGACCCGCTCGAGGAGGACCAGGACGCGCCGGTTCCCGGCCTCACGCACCGTTACCCGGATCGGGCGCTGCTGGTGACGACGCACGTCTGCACCATGTACTGCCGGTTTTGTACCCGGAAACGCGCGACCATGGTGCGCGGCGGCTGGGACGCCATCAGCCGGAACGACGAGCGGATGATCGAGTACGTACGCGCGCATCCAGAAATTCGCGACGTGATCGTTTCGGGCGGCGATCCGCTGACCTTGCCCGCCCCCAAGCTGCGCTTCTTCCTGGAGAACCTGGCGGCCATCCCCCATGTGGATGTCATCCGGATCGGCACGCGGGTGCCGGTCACGCTGCCGCAGAAGCTCTATGATCCGGAGTTGATCGATCTGCTGGCGTCGGCGGAGAAGGTGTGGATCCAGACGCACTTCAACCATCCGCGCGAAATCACGCCCGAGGCGGCGCGGGTCTGCCAGACGTTGCTACGTGCTGGTATGCCCGTGAACAACCACACGGTCTTGCTGCGCGGCGTCAACGATTCCCTGGAAACGATGCGCGAGTTGATGCGCGCCTTGCTGCGCATCAAGGTGCGTCCTTATTACCTGTTCCATTGCGATCCGGTCATTGGCGCCGGGCACTTCCGGACCTCGGTCTGGAAGGGGCTGGAGATCATGGAAGGGCTGCGCGGCCACATGTCCGGGCTGGGCATTCCGACTTATGTCATCGACAGTCCGCATGGCGGTGGTAAGATCCCGGTCATGCCGAATTATCTCGTGTCGGCCTCGGACGACGCCGTCGTCCTGCGCAACTACGAGGGCATGCTGGTCCGCTACCAGGCTGAGGACAAGCCGACCACCATCGAACCGGCGGCGACGCGCGGCGTCAGCGCCCTGCTCACCGGGGTGAAGTCTTCCTTGATGCCCGAAAACAACGAACGCATGGCGCGGCGCAAGCTGCGGGTGATTAACGAACCTGCTGACTCTTGCGCGGAGCAGCATGGCAGCTGCGGGAGCGGCCAGTCGGCACCGGAAGCCGAATTGGTCCCCATGCACCACGGCCAAACGTACACGGAATGAAAATCGGCATCACCTACGATCTGAAATCCGATGCACTGGACGCTGCGTTCCTGCCGCCCGGTTGGAACGATGAAGCTGGAACTCTGGAAGTGCCCGACGACTTGCAGGAAGAGTTCGACAGCCCGGCGACCATCGAAGCCATCGCAGCCGTCCTCCGCGACCTCGGACATGAGGTACAATGGATGGGCGACGGCCGGCGCATGCTGGAGCGTGTGCTGGCCGAACCGCCCGAGTTCGTGTTTAATTTCGCCGAGGGGCACGGCATCGGCCGGAGCCGCGAGGCGCGCGTGCCGGCAGTGCTGGAGATGCTGGGCATCCCATACACTGGCTCCGATCCCCTGACACTCGCCGTCACCTTGGACAAGGATTGCGCCAAGCGGCTGGTGAAATCGGCAGGCGGTTCGGTGCCGGGAGGGTACCTGGTGAGCCCGGACGCGGAACTGTCCAACCTGGCAGCCCGGCACGACGTCGGCTACCCGGCCATCGTCAAGCCCGCCTGGGAAGGATCCAGCAAGGGCATTCGTTCCAAGTGTCTGGTCCGAGGTCCGGCGGAGTTGCCGGACGCCGTTGCCGCCGTGCGCCGGGACCACCGCCAGCCGGTGCTGGTGGAGGAGTTCATCCAGGGCGACGAGTTGACGGTTGGCATGGTGGGGAACGAACCGCCGCGCATCGTGGGCATCATGCGCGTCCACCCCACCGCGCCCAGCGACCATTTCATTTACAGTCTGGAGGTGAAACGCGACTTCCGTCGGCAAGTCCGCTACGAATGCCCCGCCCTTCTGCCGAACAGCGTGCTGGAGCGGATTTCCCAGGCAGCCTTGCTGGCCTGGCAGGCACTGGGTTGCCGGGACGTCAGCCGGATCGATTTCCGGCTGCGGGACGGTGTGCCCTATTTCCTGGAAGTGAACCCGCTCCCTGGTCTCAACCCCGAATCCAGCGACCTGGTGATTCTCGCCCAACTGGCCGGCTGGAGCTATCCTCAGCTGATCGAGGCTATCCTACAGGCTGCCCTGGAACGGACGACGGCCGCCGTCGGCCTCTCAGCCCGGTAAAGCACCGAAGGTGGTTTACAATCATGTCCAGTCCGTACGTCCTGATTCTCCACAACCAACCGATCCTGCCGCCCGACCATCCGGACGCCGCTTCGGAATACGAAATTCTCGAAACCGGCGACAGCGTCGTGGCCACCTTGACCAAGGCGGGCTACCGTGTCCACCGGGTGGGTGTCGGCCCGGACCTGCGCAAGTTCCTCGAAACGGTCAACTCCGACCCGCCCGACGTGATCTTCAATATCTTCGAGGGGCTGGCGACCATCGGCCAGACCGAGGCGACGATGGCCGGCCTGCTGGAATGGTTGGACATTCCTTACACGGGCTGCCCCGCCGAGACGCTGTCGCTGGCCAACGACAAGTACCGCTCCAAGCTGCTCCTTCAGGGGGCTGGGCTGCCGACGCCCGCGTTCTTCAGCGTCGATCAGACGCCCTGCCCGCCGTGCAGCCTGCGCTGGCCGGTGATCGTCAAGCCCGCCTCGCAGGACGCCAGCGTCGGCATCGAGCAAGCGAGCGTGGTCACCAGTCAGAAGCGGCTGAACTTCCGCGTGGCGCGCGTGCAGCGCGAGTACGGACCGCCCGTGCTGGTCGAGGAGTTCATCCCGGGTCGCGAGTTTCACGTCAACGTCATCGACGACCCGGCGGACGACACCGGCCGCGTCACGCAGCGGGTGCTGCCGCTCGCCGAGATCGCCTTCTTGCAGAAGGACAACAGCAACTACTGGCCGATCTATTCCTACAAGGCCAAGTGGAAGACGCGCTCCCGCGAATACCGGGACACGCCGCTGCTGTCGCCCGTCGAGTTGGCTCCGGACTTGATGGCTCAGCTCTCGGACATGTCGTTGCGGGCCTACCGGCTGTTCGGCTGTCGGGACTTCGCCCGCCTCGATGTGCGCATGGATGAGAACAACCAGTTCTACATCCTCGAGGTGAACCCGAACCCGTTCATCAACAGCCGCGCCATGACCAACGGCCTGGAAGCCATTGGCCGGACGCACGAGGACTTCATCATCGGCTTGGTGGAAGCCGCCCTGCGCCGCAAAGGACAGTCCGCCTACGCGCAGCTGCTGGCTCCCGCCAAGGCAGAGCTCAAGGCGGAAGTTTCCACCGTGGATAACGAACCGCAAGACTGAGCAATGCGCCGCTCGCGGCTTTGCACGGCCAAGAACCGTGCGAAGCCACGAGCCGCTTCGCCATCCGGCACGGAGTGCCGCCATGATCGTCAAGCTCTCCCGCACTTACACCGGCCGCTACGGCACGCCCACGCTCGACCGCGTGGAGACGGACATCTTCGTCCACTCGTGGCATGGCAGCTGTATGGAGTGCAGCTTCTGTCACGACATCTGCTGTCAGTACGGGGCCACGCTCGGCAGCGAACGTCTCCAAGCCATCGAGGCCATCGCCGACCAACTGGAACCCTATCTCGGCATTCCGCGCGACCGCTGGTTTCGCGCTGACTACGACGAGGAAGACCCGGAGTACGAAGGCGGTCGTCGCCGGCGCACCACCGTGGTCAACGGCATCTGCGTGTTTGCCCATCCGCAGGGACGAGGCTGCCGGCTGCACAGCTTCGCGCTGGAAAACCAAATCGACGTTCACGACATCAAGCCCATGCCCTGCCTGATGTTTCCCATCTACTGGCTGGACGGCCTGCTGCATCCCAACGATGAAGTGCTCGACGGCAGCCTGGTCTGCCTGGGGCGCGGCAAGAGCGTCTATCGCGGTTCGCGCGATGAGGTGCTTTACTACTTCGGACCGGAGTTGGTGGCTGAACTGGATGGGCTGGAACGCGAGGCACTACGCGAACTGCCGGCCTCGCATCCGGCGGTCGAAGGCAGACTGATCCCACTGCCGCTGATCGCCAACTAAACCGCCGCGGGC
>JAEUIF010000057.1 GCA_016795185.1 Planctomycetia bacterium
AAACAGCGGGCTGACGCCCGCCGCTCGCCCAAGACGAGCATCAACCATCACTGGGGAATCTGCCATGACGACATCGCGTCGCGCCTTCCTGAAGACTTCGGCCGCCGCGGCGGCGAGTTTTGCCATCCCGGCGGTCCATGCGGCCGGCGGCGATACCATCAAGGTCGGCCTGATCGGCTGCGGCGGCCGGGGCACCGGCGCTGCCACCCAGGCCCTGAACGCCGACAAGAACGTGAAGTTGACGGCGCTGGGCGATGCTTTCGCCGACCGCCTGGAAAGCAGCCTGGCCTCGCTGAAGAAGGACAAGGAGATCGCTGACAAGATCGATGTGAAGCCCCAGAACTGCTTCACCGGCTTCGACGCCTACAAGCAAGTGATCGACAGTGGCGTGGACGTGGTGCTGCTCGCCACCCCGCCCGGCTTCCGGCCGATTCACCTCAAGTACGCGGTGGAGAAGGGCAAGCATGTCTTCGCCGAGAAGCCCTGCGCGGTGGACGCCCCCGGCGTGCGCTCGGTGCTGGCCAGCTGCGAGGAAGCCAAGAAAAAGGGCCTGTCGGTGGTCGCGGGCTTGCAGATGCGTTACTCGTATCCGCACCGCGAGGTCGTCAAGCGCATTCACGGCGGCGACATCGGCCAGCCGATGGTGCTGCAAGCCAATGATTTTCGCGGCCCGATCTGGGTCAAGACGCGCGAGCCCGGCTGGTCGGACATGACCTACCAGATGCGCAACTGGTACTACTTCGCCTGGCTGTCGGGCGATTTCAACGTCGAGCAGCACGTCCACATGCTCGACCTGGCGACCTGGGCCAAGGGCGACTACCCGGTAAAGGCCACCGGCCTGGGCGGCCGACAGGTGCGCACCGCGCCGGAGTACGGCCACATCTACGACCACTTCTCGGTGATCTACGAATACGCCGACGGCGCCAAGCTCTTCGCGCAGGCCCGCCAGCAGGCCCGCTGCGCCAACGACATCAGCGTCCACGTGATGGGCACCAAGGGCCGCGCGGAGATGTCCGGCCGGCGCATGGCCATCAACACGGACAAGGATTGGAAGTACGACGGCCCGTCGAACACCGCCGTGCAGACCGAGCACGATGAACTGTTCGCCAGCATTCGCAACGGCAAGCCGATCAACAACGGCGAGTACCTGGCGAAAAGCTCGCTGCTGGCCATCATGGGCCGCATGGTCTGCTACACCGGCCAGCAGCTGACCTGGCAGCAGGTGCTGGATTCCAAGGAAGACCTGTCGCCGCCCAAGTACGATTGGGACGTGGCGCTGCCCACGCCGCCGGTGGCGCTGCCGGGCATCACGAAATTCGTCTAACCCACCTCGTTTAGTCCCCAGCGCTCGCCTGCGGCTCGCGGCTAAACGAACTCGCGGCTAAACCTAACGGAGACTACCCCCCATGCAGATTCCCTCGACACTCGGTTTCGCGCCCGCCGTCCACACCGCCGGCAGCGATGTCCTGAAAATCGGCCTGATCGGCTGCGGCGGCCGGGGCACCGGCGCTGCCTCGCAGGCCCTGAACGCCGACCCGAACGTGCAGCTCACCGCGATGGGCGATGCCTTCTCCGACCGCCTCGAAAGCAGCCTGTCGGCGCTGAAGAAGGACAAGGACGTGGGCCACAAGGTCAACGTCAAGCCAGAGCTCTGCTTCACGGGCTTCGATGCTTACAAGCAGGTGATCGACAGCGGCGTGGATGTGGTGCTGCTCTGCGAGCCGCCGCACTTCCGGCCGTCGCACTTCAAGTACGCCATCGAGAAGGGCAAGCACGTCTTCGCCGAGAAGCCGGTCGCGGTCGATGCGCCCGGCGTCCGCTCGGTCCTGGCGACGTGCGAGGAAGCGAAGAAGAAAAACCTGTCGGTCGTCTCCGGCCTGTGCCTGCGTTACGACGTGGGCTTTCAGGAAACGATCAAGCGCATTCACGACGGCGCGATCGGCGACGTCTTTTCGATGCAGGCCAACGACCTGCGCAGCGGCATCTGGCAGAAGGAACGCCAGCCCGACTGGACCGACATGCACTTCCAGATGCGTAACTGGTACCACTTCACCTGGCTATCGGGGGATTTCAACGTCGAGCAGCACGTCCACTTCCTCGACGTCTGCGCCTGGATCATGAAGGACGAGTACCCGGTCCGCTGCAACGCCACCGGCGGCCGGCAGACGCGCACCGCCCCCGGCCATATCTACGACCACTTCGCGGTGGTCTACGAGTACGCCAAGGGCCAGAAGCTGTTCAGCTTCAGCCGGCAGCAGCCGAGGTGCAAGAACGATATCAGCTGCGCGGCGGCCGGCTCGAAGGGCAACGCCGCCATCGCCGAGGGCAACGGCAAGCTGGTCCTCACCGGCGACCAGCCCTGGACCTATCGCGGCAACCACAAGAACATGTATCAGGTGGAGCACGACGAGCTGTTCGCGAGCATTCGCAAGGGCAAGCCGATCAACAACGGCGACTACATGAGCAAGAGCAGCCTGATGGCCATCATGGCCCGCATGGCCGCCTACACCGGCCAGCAGATCACCTGGCAGCAGGCCATGGAATCCAAGGAAGACCTGTCGCCCGCCAAGTACGAGTGGGGTCCGCTGCCGATGCCCGAAGTGGCCCGGCCGGGCATCACGAAGTTCGTGTGAGAACGCGCTTGAAGGCGACCGGCGGGCGTGAGCCCGCTGTTGGAAACGCCGGTTTCCGGCAGTACCAACAGAGGACTCACGCCCGCCGCTCGCCCGAACATGGATGAAGGACGGTTGAAAGTCCGCCGGTTTATCGGCTCAGTTCCTCGTACATTTCCTTCGCCTTGCGGAAAGCGTTCAACCCGACCTTCACCTCGACGACGGTCTTGCCCATGTTCGGCACACCCGTGCCGAAGATCACCAAGGCGCCGGCCGCCACCCCGAAGATCGTTCGGGCAGCCTTGACGACATTCTGGTTCACCCCCTGCTTCAGCAGCGTAATCGTTTCCTCAAGCTTGGCGGAATTG
This sequence comes from Planctomycetia bacterium, assembly GCA_016795185.1. Taxonomy (GTDB): domain Bacteria; phylum Planctomycetota; class Planctomycetia; order Gemmatales; family Gemmataceae; genus JAGVLI01. The sequence continues at coordinate 2,981 of JAEUIF010000057.1, forward strand.
ACCGCCCCGAGTTGCACGTCGCGCATCAGCGCGGTGACCTTGATGATGTTGTCATTAATGAACGGGGCCATGTCGGGTATGCGCTTGGCGCGTTCCCGCAGGGCCGGTGAGCCGTTCTTCAGTTCCGCCGCCGCCTTGTCCCACTCCTTGAGGGCCTTGTTCAGCTCGGCGGCTGCCGTATGGGCGTCCACTTCCACCCCCTTGAGCTTGCTCCGGAACAGGCCGAGGTCGCTGGTACACTTGCCGAGGCTGCGTCGTTCGATGGCCAGGAATTTCTCGCTGGCGGCGGCTAGCACTTCCTTGCCGGTCTTCTGGGCGGCGGCCGAGCTTTTCTTGTCGAACTCCGCGTACTCGATGACGAGCTTACCGAGGTCGCCGCGCAGCCGGAGGTAAACCTCGCTCGACGTCTTCATGGCGTCGCTCATCTTGCCAATTACCGTCGCGGCCGAGGTGTATGCGGCGTAGGCAGCCAGCATCGCGCCCACCCCAGTCGCCGAGGTGACGATGGCCCCGGTCACGCTGGCCGCGATGCCGAAGAAGCCCAGGAACATGCTGAAAGCTGTCTTCCACTTGTACTTGCTGTATTCCTTGCGGGTCTTGACCAGGTCGGCC
>JAEUIF010000078.1 GCA_016795185.1 Planctomycetia bacterium
ATCAAGCCGCCGACGGCCCCGACCACATCCTGCGCCAGATGTTTGGCCTTGCTGGCCAGGCCCTCGACCGGCGCGGCCTCGTGCGTCTCGGCCGGGTGCGCGAGGGCGAGTTTTTCGAGCCGGCGCAGATCGCGGCGTTGCCGTCGTTTGCGAGCCTTGACGTTGTCCCCTGCGCGATTGTGTCCCATGTTCCGCCTCCCTGGTGCGGGCGACGGCGAGAGGTAGTGCAAGCCGCGTGCCGCAACCGGCCTGCACCTGGGCTGCGAGACCGGAATCGCGGCTCATTCATCCAAGCTTGCCGATATTTCGCTGGACGGACGACTCTGGCCGGAACGATGGCTTGTTCATATATCAGGAAAAACCTCTCCACTCAGGAAACCGGAACTAAGCGGTGCCGGTTTCCGGGATCCATGTGTCCACCGCCAAGGGCCGTGATGGGGCCTGCGCACCGAGGCGACGCTCCACCACTCACCGGAGAACTGGCTCGTGAATCTTCGTCATCAGGCGATTCAGGCGATTGCCTGCGCCAAGCACAATCTGAACCGGGTCGATTTCAAGAAAACGCACCTCAAGGACCTGTTCGGCAGCAATGTCTTTAACGAAGAGGTACAGCATCAGCTGCTGCCCAAGCCGGTTTTCAAGGCCCTGCAAAAAACGATCAAGCAAGGCGCGCCGCTCGACCCGTCCATCGCCGACGCCGTCTCCACGGCCATGAAGGACTGGGCGATGGAGAAGGGCGCGACCCACTTCACGCACCTGTTCCAGCCCATGACCGGGCTGACCGCCGAGAAGCACGACACGTTCTTGCAGCCGACCAGCAGCGGCAAGGCGTTGACCGAGTTTTCCGGCAAGGAACTGGTCCGTGGCGAGCCGGACGCCAGTTCGTTCCCCTCGGGCGGCATTCGCGCCACCTTCGAGGCGCGCGGCTACACCGCCTGGGACCCCACCAGCCCCGCGTTCATTCTGGAAGGCCCGAACGGGGCCACGCTGGTGATTCCCACCTGCTTCATCAGCTGGACTGGCGAAGCCCTCGACAAGAAAACGCCGTTGCTCCGCTCGATGGAAGCACTGTCGAAGCAGGCGATGCGCATTCTGACCCTGTTCGGCAACACCGAGGTCAAGAAGGTCTTCACGACGGTCGGCCCCGAGCAGGAATACTTCCTGATCGATAAGAACTTCTATTACGCACGGCCCGACCTGATCAACGCCGGCCGGACTCTGTTCGGCGCCAAGCCGCCCAAGGGCCAGGAACTGGAAGATCAGTACTTTGGCACCATTCCCGAGCGCGTGCTCGCGTGCATGGCGGAGACCGAAGCCGAGCTGTTCAAGCTGGGCGTGCCGGTGAAGACCCGGCACAACGAGGTGGCCCCCGCCCAGTACGAAATCGCGCCGATCTTCGAGGACTCGAACCTCGCCACCGACCACCAGATGCTGACGATGGATCTGCTGCGGCGCACCGCCGATAAGTACGGCCTGGCTTGCCTGTTGCACGAAAAGCCCTTCGCCGGCATCAACGGCTCCGGCAAGCACAACAACTGGTCGATGTCCACCGACACCGGCGAGAACCTGCTCAACCCCGGCGACACGCCGCACGAGAACGCTCAGTTCCTGGTCTTCTGCGTGGCGGTCATCCGCGCGGTGGCCAAGTATCCCGAGTTGCTCCGCGTCTCCGTGGCCGGCGCACACAACGACCATCGTCTGGGCGCGAACGAAGCCCCGCCGGCCATCATCTCGATCTTCCTCGGCGATCAGCTGCAAGACGTGATCGATCAGCTGGAGAAGGGCGGCGCCAAGTCCACCAAGCAAGGCGGCTTCATGGAAGTGGGCGTGTCGGTGCTGCCCAAGCTGCCGCGCGACGCCGGCGACCGCAACCGCACCAGTCCCTTCGCCTTCACGGGCAACAAGTTCGAGTTCCGGGCGGTCGGCGGCTCGCAGTCGGTGTCCGGTCCGAATACCGTGCTGAACACCATCGTCGCCGAATCGCTCGATTTCATTGCCTCGAACCTGGAAGCCGCGGTGAAGGGCGGCAAGGATTTGAACAAGGCCATCCAGGACCTGTTGCCCGGCATCATCGCGGAAAGCAAAAAGGTGCTGTTCAACGGCGACGGCTACACCGAGGAATGGCACAAGGAAGCCGAGAAGCGCGGTCTGCCCAACATGAAGAACACCGTGGATTCGCTGCCGGTCATTATTCGCAAGGATTCGATCGAGCTGTTCTCGAAGTACAAGGTGTACAGCGAGCGCGAACTGCAAAGCCGCTACACGATCCTGAGCGAGAACTACGTCAAGACGGTCAACATCGAAGGCCAGCTGACGAGCATGATCGGCCGCACGCAGATCCTGCCCGCCGCGCTGCGCTACCAGGCGGAAGTCGCCAGCGCTGTCAACGCCACCAAGGCTGCCGGCGTGGAGAACAGCGCCCAGGCTGAGTTGCTGAAGTCGTTGACCGTGACGATTTCCGAGTTCCAGAAGGGCATCGCGGAACTGGACAAGGCGCTGGGCCATCACCACTCGAACGGCACGCCTTACGACCA
>JAEUIF010000104.1 GCA_016795185.1 Planctomycetia bacterium
CGCGCCGTCGTGCAGCAGGGCAACGACTACATCGACCTGCACGCGACCGATGCCGCGCTGCCGGCCGGCGTCCGGCAACTGCTCGAAGGCGGCCCCGCCGCGCTGCAAGCGGCGGCGAAAGCCGCGAGCAGCCCGAACGCAAAGAAGATCACGGGCCAGGTACAGCTGCTGTCGCCGATTCCCGACCCGCCGAAGATCGTCTGCCTGGGGCTGAACTACCGCGACCATGCGGCCGAGACCGGCGCGCCGATCCCCAAGGAACCGATCCTGTTCAGCAAGTACACGACCTCCTTGACCGGGGCCGAGTCGCCTATCGTCCTGCCGCCGGTGAGCAACGAGGTCGATTACGAGGCCGAACTGGTCATCGTCGTCGGCCAGGGCGGCAAGAACCTGAAGCCGGACGCCGCGAAGACGCACGTTGCCGGCTACATGTGCGGCCACGATGTTTCCGCCCGCGACTGGCAGCTGAAGAAGGACCAGAAGCAATGGATGGTCGGCAAGACGTTTGACACCTTCGCGCCGACCGGCCCGGTGCTGGTGACCGCCGATGAAGTGCCCGACCCGCACAACCTGGCGATCAAGCTGCGGCTCAACGGCCAGACCATGCAGGACAGCAGCACGAAGCAGATGATCTTCCAGGTGGGCGACATCCTGGCGTATCTGTCGCAGGTCTTCACGCTGCAAGTGGGCGACCTGATCTTCACCGGCACACCGCCCGGCGTCGGCATCGCTCGCAAGCCCCAGGTCTTCCTGAAAGCCGGCGACGTGGCCGAAGTCGAAATCGAAGGTTTCGGCGTGCTGCGCAACCCCGTGGTGGCGGGCTAAACCGCTCGCGGTTTAGCAAGTTCATGTACGTCTGCCTTTTCGACATCGATGGCACGCTGGTCTCCAGCGGCGGCGCGGGCAAGGCGGCGATGGACGCCGCCCTGCTGTCGGCGTTCGGGGTGCGCCACGGCACCGACGGGGTGCCCTTTAGCGGCCGAACCGACCGCTCCATCCTCCGCGACCTGTTCCGCAAGAACGGCATCGAGGAAACGGATGCCAACCGCGAACGTTTCCTGGCCGAGTATCTGCAACACTTGCCGACGACGTTGCAAAGCCATCCCGGCCGCGTGCTGCCCGGCATCGCCGTGCTGCTCGAACAATTGCAGCGTCACGGCCAGGTGGTGCTGGGGTTACTCACCGGGAACATCCGACACGGCGCGCGCATCAAGCTGGGCCATTTCGGGCTGTTCGAGCACTTTGCCTTCGGCGGCTTCGGCGACCTGCACCACGAGCGCGACGATGTGGCTCGCGAGGCGTTCACCCTGGTCGAACGGCACCTGGCCGCGCCGCCCATCGCCGACCGGCTCTGGGTGATCGGCGACACGCCTCTGGACGTCCGCTGCGCCCGCGCGATCGGCGCGCAAGTCGTGGCGGTGGCCACCGGCGTCCACGGGCTCGACGAACTGGCGGCCAGCCACCCCGACCTGCTCATGGCCGACTTCAGCGACCCGGAGCCGCTACTCCGCCGCCTGGCGACTTCGTGATTCCGCCGCGCGCCGCCCTGCGGTACACTCTCCGGACTGCTCGTCCACTCCCGCGCGAGTCCGACCATGAACAAACTGCTCGACGTCGAACAGCCGACCCGCGTGCGCTACTGGGTGCTGGGCTGGCTCTGCACCCTGTCGATGATTACCTACATCGACCGCGTCTGCATCATGCAGGTGCAGGACGACATGAAGCGCGACCTGGGCCTGACCACGGACCAGTTCAGCTATGCGTTTTCCGCCTTCGCCCTGGCCTACGCGGCCTTCGAGGTGCCAACCGGCTGGCTGGGCGACCGCATCGGCCCGCGCAAGGTGCTCACGCGCATCATGCTTTGCTGGCTCGGCTTCACCGCGTTGACCGGCGCGGTCTGGAACTGGACCAGCTTGATCGTCGTCCGCTTCCTGTTCGGCGCGGGCGAGGCCGGCGCTTACCCGAACATCGCGCGGGCCTCGAAGAACTGGTTCTCGTACCGCCAGCGCGGCCTGGCGCAGGGACTGATCTGGACCTTCGGCCGCTGGGGCGGCGCGATGGCTCCGGTGCTGATCGGTTTGCTGGCCCTGCCCTGGGGCTGGCGCGGCGCGTTCGTCCTGCTCGGGCTGATCGGCCTGGTCTGGGTGATCTTCTTCCGCCTGCGCTTCCGCGACACGCCGCAGGAACACGACGCCGTCAACGACACCGAGCGCGCCCTGATCGCCGGCCCCGCGCCGGCCTCCGCGCCCGCCCCCCTGTCCTGGCGCAGCGTCCTGACCAGCCCGACGCTCTGGTGCCTGAGCTTCATGTACTTTTGCAGCAACTCCGGCTGGTCGTTCTTCATCACCTGGGTGGCGCTGTACGTGAAGCGCGACCTGGGCATGTCGGGCATCGCCGGCGACCTGGCTTCCGGCGCGCCGCTCTTTCTCGGCGGCATCGGCTGCCTGCTCGGCGGTCCGCTCACCGACCGTGCCGTGCGCGTGCTCGGCCCGCGCTGGGGCCGGACCTTGCAGGGCTTTATTGCGTACTTTCTGGGCGCGACGCTATTCCTGGCCGGCGGACTGATTACCGATTCGCTGCCCGTGCTGGCCTTCTGGTCGATCTGTTTCGCATCCTTCTTCAAGGACTTCGCGATGGCCGCCAGCTGGTCCACCACGCTGGACATCGGCCACCGCTATTCCGGCACGGTCGCGGGCCTGATGAACACGGTCGGCAACCTGGGCACCGTGGTGACGCCGCCCATCGTGGCGCAAATCGTCAAGCGCCTGGGCGAGGACAACAAGTTCGGCATCTCGCTGTACTACTACGCCGCGATGTTCATCATCGCCTCGTTGACCTGGCTGTTCATCAACCCGCGCCGGGTGATCGTCTACGCGCCCGCGGATCGCGAACGCCTCGAAGCCGAAGGAGTATTGTCGTAGCCATGAGCCATGCGCATTCTCGTCGCGATTTTCTCCGGCTGCTGGCCGGTTCCTGCGCCGCTGGCGGCCTCGCCATCGCCGCCGATCCGGACAAGCTGCCGCCGGTGCGGGCTATCACCAAGGGCCCGAAGCACCACTGGTTCGGCTACTACGACAAGCTCGAGTTCGACCCCACCGGCCGCTACGTCCTCGGCATGGAGGTCGATTTCGAGCATCGGTCGCCGAAGCCCGACGATGTCATCAAGGTCGGCATGGTCGATCTGGAGGACAACGACCGCTGGACCGAGCTGGGCGAAAGCCGAGCCTGGAACTGGCAGCAGGGCTGCATGCTGCAATGGCTGCCCGGCTCGAAGACCGAGGTGATGTGGAACGACCGCGACCAGGACCAGTTCGTCTGCCGCATTCTCGACGTGAAGTCCGGCAAGCAGCGGACGTTGCCGGCACCGATCTACGCCCTGAGCCCCGATGCGAAGTGGGGCATCGCGCCCGACTTCCGCCGGTTGAACGACGTGCGGCCCGGCTACGGCTACGCCGGCCTGCCCGACCCGAACAAGGCGGTGCTGGCCCCCGCCGACAGTGGCATCTGGAAAATCGACCTGGCGACGGGCAAACAATCGCTGCTGCTTTCCGTCGCGGATGTCGCGAAGCACCCGAACCCCGAGCGCGACTGGCAAGGGGCCAAGCACTGGTTCAATCATCTGCTCGTGTCGCCGGACGGCGGGCGATTCATCTTCCTGCACCGCTGGCGCGGCGCGAAGGAAGGCCAGGGGTTTTCCACGCGCATGTTCACCGCCAGCGCCGACGGCAAGGAACTGCACGTCCTCGACCCGTTCGGCCGCACGTCGCATTTCATCTGGCGCGACCCGAAGCACATCCTGGCCTGGGCGCTGCATCCATCGCACGGCGAGCGCTTCTATCTGTATCAGGACCGCACCGACAAGGTCGAGGTGGTCGGCAAGGACGTGATGACCGTGAACGGCCACTGCACCTACCTGCCGGGCAACCAGTGGATCCTGAACGACACCTACCCGGACAAGGAGCGCTTGCAGCATCCCTACCTGTACCACGTGGCGACCGGCAAGCGCCATCCGCTGGGCCATTTCCTGTCGCCGCGCGAGTACACCGGCGAATGGCGCTGCGACAACCACCCGCGCTTCAGCCCGGACGGCAAGAAGGTAGTCATCGATTCGCCCCACGGCGGCAACGGCCGCCAGCTGTATCTCATCGACATCAGCGGCCTCGTCAGCTAGACCACCGCTCGCGGCCAAGCCTCTTCTCCCCTCTCCCCTGGCGGGAGAGGGGTTGGGGGTGAGGGGGTAGAACTGCCCGACAACTCACCTCTCCCCTCACCCCAACCCCTCTCCCGCCAGGGGAGAGGGGCGGCTGCGACGGATGCACGCCTACACCGACTCCCCCGCCAGCCAGCCGGTGCTGAACGCCGCCTGAAAGTTGTACCCGCCGATGGGGCCGTCGAGGTCGAGCACCTCGCCGGCCAGGTACAACTCCGGCACCAGCTTGCTTTGCATGGTGCGCGAATCGACTTCCGCCAGCGCGACGCCGCCTGCCGTCACCTCCGCCCGCTGAAAGCCGAGCGTGCCCTTCACCGGCAGCCGCAAGCGTTTCATCGACTGCACCAGCAGCGTGCGTTCGCCCTTGGTCAACCCGGCGGCCTTGCGGTCCAGAGGTAACTTCGCCTGGGTCAGTAGCATCTCGCCCAGCCGGCGCGGCAACGCTTCGGGCAGGATGCCGACGAGCAGTTTCTTCCCGGAAGCCAGCGCTTCGCGGCGCAGGTGCTCGTCGAGTTCGGCTTCCTTCATGCCCGGCAGCAGGTCGATTTCCAAGGTCAACGCTTCCGGCCGCTCTGCGCCGCTGACCACCCGGCTGACATCCAGGGCCACCGGCCCGGACAGACCGAAATGAGCGAACAGCAGCGAACCGCGCCGGTTGGCCAGCACCTGGTTGCCGTCGAGAACGCGCAGGGTCACGTCCGGAATGGTGATGCCCCGCAGTTCCGCGACCCACGGCAGGTTGACCGTGAGCGGGGCCAGGGCGGGCCGGGGCGGCACGATGGTGTGCCCGAGCGCGCGAGCGAAGCGATAGCCATCGCCGGTGGTGCCGCTGCCGGGGTACGACTGACCGCCCGTGGTCAGCACCACGCGCCGCGCCAGCAGCGTGCGGCCCGGCGTCGTGAGCGAGAGCCCCGCTTCCGAGCGGCGCAGTTCCAGCACGGGTTCGCTCAGGGCCAGGGTCGCGCCGCCGCGCTGGAGCCTGCGCAGCAGGGCAGCGAGCACATCCGCGGCCTTGTCGCTGACGGGAAAAATTTTCCCGGTTTCTTCGACCTTGGTCGCGACCCCTTCGGACTCGAACAGCTCGATGGTCTGACGGACGCTCAGCGCCGCGAGCGCCGAGTGAAGAAACTTGCCCGGCGGGCCAAACCCCTGGACGATGCCGCGGTTATCGGTGTCGTGCGTGATGTTGCAACGCGTGCCGCCGGACATGAGAATCTTGACGCCCGGCCGCGCGTTCTTCTCCAGCAGCAGCGTGCGCCGCCCCCGTTCGGCAGCGCGACTGGCCGCCAGCAAGCCCGCCGCGCCCCCGCCGATGACTGCAACATCCCAGAGTTCCGCCATGCACGGTTCTCGCGCGCCGAAGGAAACGCAGGCGGCCCGCGTCTCTGCTTCCAGAGGCGCGGGCCGCGAACTCGAATTGCAAACCTGCTTTGCGAATTCAGTTCGTAGTTCCGCCTTCAGGCGGCGAGCGACTCGC
>JAEUIF010000800.1 GCA_016795185.1 Planctomycetia bacterium
TGGAAACGAGCCGGGGCGAAACCGGGTCGGGACTCGTGGTGGGAAGCACCCGACGGGCCCTTCCGGCCACCAGTCCCCACCCCGGTTCGCACAGGCTCATGCGCGGCGCATCGTAAAGCGCCGCGCGCCGCCACGCAGCAACGAAGTCCAGGGACGCGCGGCGATTCTCAGCCCTTTTCCCTTGAGCGTCGCCGCCCCGGCGGGGACAATCAACCCTTCGGGCGACGGCGCGGGGGGCTGCCGTTTCGCCTGCCAGACTTCGCTCGATCTGCTACGATGAGCGAAGGTCCGTTTCCTCTCCCAGTCTGCCCATTCGTTCGATCCTCCTGGATACCGGATTGAGCCGGAGGGTTTCCGCATGGCCATCAGCTATCGCTGTCCCGATTGCGAGTTCGAGGGCAAGGCCGCCGACGACGCGCGCGGCAAGGAAATCAGCTGCAAGGGCTGCGGCAACGCCTTCACGCTGCCGGACGGTGCCGCGAAGAACGGCGCGGCCGCCGCCAAGCCAACCCCGGCCGCCGGGCAGATCGAAGCGAAGTGCCCGAACTGCATGACCAAGGGCAAGCTGCCCGCCGCGGCCCACGGCAAGAAGGTCAAGTGCCCCCGGTGCGCTCAGATGTTCACGGTCGGCGGCGAAGCGCCCGCCCCCGCGCCGAGCGGCGGTCCCGGCGCGAAGTTGAGCGACATCGGCCAGCCCCCGGAAGACCAGACCGAGGTCGTTTCCGAGGAAGTCGGTCTGGCCCCGGTGGACGACGACACAACCCAGGCCGTGGTCGAAGTCGCGGACGTGGCCATTCTTGTCGAGGCGACCTGTCCGGGCTGCCAGTACACGGGCAACGTGCCGGAGAAATTCCAGGGCAAGAAGGTCAAGTGCCCCAAGTGCGCCCAGATGTTCCTGGTCGGCGGCGCGACGGCTCCCAAGGGCGGGGCAACCTCCGGTTCCAAGGACGGCCAGTGGTGGAACGGCCAGGAAGGCGCAGCGCCCGGCAAGCCTCGGCCCGCGCCGGCCACCGTGAAACGGCCCGCGACTCCCGCCGCCGCTGCACCCGCGCCGGCGGCGGGCGACAACCCGTTCGCGTTTGACTACGACGCACCGCCGGCACCGAAGTCCACTCCGAAGGCGAAAGCCGAAGCGCCGCGCCCCGAACCCGCCGCCCGCGCCGCGGACGACGACGACGAACCGTCCGGCAAGGCCGATAGCTCGCGCACCACGATGATCGCGCTGCTGGTCGTCTTCGCGGTGGTGGTCGGCGGCGGCCTGCTCTTCGCCGGGGCCGCCTTGGTCCTGTCGCCCGAAGAGGGGCCGCACGCCAAGCACGCCCCGTCCACCGAGGACCTGCCGCACCGCCAGCCCAACTATGTAGTCGGCACTTCCAAGGGCAAGACCCCGGAGACGCAGCCCAAGACGCCGGTCGTCGAGCCGCCGCCCATGCCGAAGACCGACCCGCCGCCCATGCCCAAGGTCGATCCCGAACCGCAACCGCAACCCAAGGTCGATCCGGAGCCCATACCGGACGACAAAGGCCCGCTGCGCGACGACGGCGGCAGCGGCGCGGTCAAGTTCGACAACATCCACGTCAACATGACCTCGATCTGGGTCGATCACGTCAAGAGCCCGCAAGGGCAAACGAAGAACCGCTACCTGCTGATCCAGCTGGCCATCTCGAACACCGACGCCAACGCGCCGCTGGAATACCACAGCTGGGGCACCGCCGCGGCGGTGCCCGGCAAGAGCGCGCCGGCGCGGCTGAGTGACAGCAAGGGCAAATCCTACCGGCGGCCGACGCCGGCCGAACTGGTCATCAAGCCGGGCGGTCTGATCGAACAGGAGATGATTCCGCCGGGTAAGAACGTCATCGATACGCTGATCTTCGAGCCGCCCACGGGCGATGCCGGCTCGTTCCGCCTCGACCTGCCGGCCGTCAACCTGGGCAAGACCGGCACGCTGCGGCTCAACCTGCCGGGCTACCTCATCGTCGGCGGCGCGCCGCCGCCCAAGGGGATGGACAAGGCCCCACCACCGCCGCCAGACCAGCCGAACAAGGAACAGGCCGCCAAGCTCGACGCCCAGCGCGCCAAGCTGAAAAGCCGCAACCGCGCCGAGCGCGAGAACGCTATCCGCGCCCTGGGCGACATGGGACCAGCCGCCACGCCCGCCCTCGGCGACCTGATCGGCATCCTGTCCCGCGACCCCGACGAGGTGGTGCGTGCCGCCGCCGCCGAGGCCATCGGGAAGTTCGGCCCCGCCGCGAAACCCGCCATCGGGGCGCTGATCGGGGCGCTGAGCCAGGACTACTTCCGGCTCAAAGCCAACGCCGCCGAGGCCCTGGGCAACATCGGCCCGGAAGCGAAGGATGCCATTCCGCACCTCAAGAAGCTGATGGCCAGCAAGGAAGAGGAAGTGCCGTTGAAGGCGGCCCAGGCACTGTCCAAGATCGATTCCAAGGGGCCACCGCCGCGCAAGCCGTGAGGCATGTCTGCCGGCGCACGGCACGTTCCATGTCACCGATTCGCTGCCTCTGGGCGCTGCTGCTCCTGCTGACGGCGGGCATGCCGGCGGGCGCGCAGTCGCGCTATGCCATTACCAAGGAAGGCCAGGTTCAGGTTCTGCCTTCTTCCCCCGAACGGCCGGGTGTTCACGTCACGTTGCAATTCACCATTCGCGATGCCGCCGGTCAGCCGGCGCTGGACATTGCCCGTGAGGAACTCGTCATCCAGGAAGACAGCCAGCGCGTGACCGAACTCGACGTCCAGCGGCCCGGCGGGGTCGATCCCTTGACCCTGATCCTGGCGCTCGATGTCAGCGGCAGCATGGCCCAGGACCACAAGCTGCCGGAAGCCAAGGCCGCCGCCCGCCGCTTTCTCGAATCCCTGCCATCCCATGTGCAGTGCGGTCTGATCCTCTTCGACCACCGGCTGCGCACGGTCGAACCGCCGCGCGAGCGCAACCGCGACCTGTTGCGGGCGCTGATCGACCAGGCGCAACCCGGCGGCGGTACGGCCTACCTCGACGCCGCCGCCCGCGCTGTCGAACTGCTCGGCTCGGTGTCCGGACGCAAAGCGGTCGTGCTGCTGACCGATGGCCTCGACCTCAACAGCCAGGCTGCACTCCGCGACGTGGGCCGCGCCGCCGAACGCGCCGGCGTGCCGATTTACACCCTCGGCGTGGGCGAACCGGGGCGCGGCGAGCCCGTGCATACCGTGCTGGTGCTGGACCGCAGCGGCAGCATGGCCTTGCCCGCGCAGCCGGGCGCGAAGTCCACCAAGATGAGCGCCTTGCAGCGCGCCGCCGGGCGCTTCGTGGACGCCATGCGCCCCGGCGCGGCGACGGCCCTGTTGCCTTTTGGCAGCCGGGTGGAACTGCCGACGCCATTCGTCTCCAGCAAAGAGGGCCTGAAACGCTCCATTGGCTGGCTGCACCCGGAAGGCGAGACCGCGCTATACGACGCCGTGCATGCGGCGGTGGAAACTCTTGCCGCAGCGGAAGTGCCGGGCCGGCGCGCCGTCGTCGCCTTCACCGATGGCATCGACAATCGCAGCCGACGGCGGCCCGCCGATGCCATCGAGCGCGCCCAGGAAACCCGCACGCCCTTGCACGTGCTGGGGCTGGGGCGGCCCGGCGAACTCGACGAAACCACGCTGCGCCGCCTGGCCGAGCAGACCGGCGGCAGCTACCACCATGCGCGGCACGAGGAAGCCTTGATTGCCGC
>JAEUIF010000181.1 GCA_016795185.1 Planctomycetia bacterium
CGTGAAGTGGTCCGCCACGGAGAACGTCCGCTGGAAGGTGCCGCTGCAAGGGGCAGGCGTCAGCACGCCGGTCGTCTGGCAGGACCACGTTTTCCTGACCGCGTCCGATGGCCGGCTCAACGACCGCCTCTGGCTGCTGGCCTACGACCGCCAGACCGGCAAGTCGCTCTGGCAAGCGAAGTTCTTCGGCTCCTCGCAGCCGGAATGGTACTTCCCGCCGGGCGGCATGGCGGTGCCGACGCCGACGACCGATGGCCAGCGCATCTACGCGCTCTTCGGCACCGGCGACCTGGTGTGCGTCGATTTCGCCGGCAAGCCGGTCTGGCTGCGTTCGCTGGCCGAGGAATATGGCCCGTTCCGCAACCGCTGGGGCATGTCGGCTTCGCCCATCCTCGTCGGCGACATGCTGATCGTGCTGGTCGATCACTTCGGCCAGTCGTACCTGCTGGCGGTGGATGCCAAGACCGGCGTCACCCGCTGGAAGACCAATCGCGAGGCCACCGTCAACTGGAGCAGTCCGCTGCCGGTGACGGTCAACGGCAAGACCCAGCTCGTGGTGACCGGCACGCATCGGGTGCAGGGCTACGATGCCGCCACGGGCAAGGAACTCTGGCAGACCGACGGCATGACCGAGCAGTGCATCCCCACGCCGGTGGCTGACCGGGGCGTGGTCTACGCGGTGTCGGGCCGCAAGGGGCTGACGGTGGCCATCAAGCTCGCGGGTGCCAGCGGCGATCTAAGCCAGAAGGATTTTGCCTGGCAATCCAACCGGGGTTCACCGTTCGTGCCGTCGGCCCTGTGCTTCGGCGGGCAGTATTACCTGATCGACGATGAGGGCTTTGGCACCTGCCTCGACGCCGCCGACGGCAAGGAACTGTGGCGCGAGCGCGTCGGCGGGCGATATCACGCCTCGCCGGTGGCGGGCGACGGCAAAATTTACTACACGAACTTGCAAGGCGTGGTGGCGGTGGTGAAGGCCGGTCCGAAGTACGAACCACTGGCGCGCAACAACCTGGGCGAGAGCATCGTCGCCTCGCCGACCATCGCGCACGGCTGCATCTTCATTCGCGGCGAAAAGCACCTGTACTGTATCGGCGCGAAGTAACTTCTGGCCACCGCGCTCGACTGGGGTCGTTCACTGAAGCGGCGTGATCTTGAGTCCACTGCCCGCTCCAATTTCAAATACCCTCGCCTTGCTGTGTGTGGCGTGCTCCACGATGGCCGGCCAGGCTTTGATGAACCGCCAGGCGTAGTCGGGGAACTTCATGCTCATCCAGCCTTTGGCCAGACAAAAGAAGACCAGGCCCGTGGATCGTAGGATGGCGCACTCGACCTTGTTCTTGAGAATGCGGCCATCGCCGCTGATGATGAGCCACGGGGGAACATCGCTGGCGAGCGCGGCCATCCATTCGACGTCGGGAGTGGTGATGGTGAAGCGATTGTCCTCGTCGTGGTGGCGCGCCGTGTGTTCGTTCTCGTAGGCGTTCACCATGCGAGCGATGCGAATCGGCATGCAGCGGTCGAAGAAAAAGTTCATGCGGCGAAGCTTTTCTCGAACTGCACGGCAGCCAGCACGTGCTCAGGCTGCACGTTGTACCAGTCGGCCACGAGCTGCGCGTTCCGGTCGTTGGCACGGTAGGCGGCAGCCAGGATCGTTGTGGGCAACCCCAACCCCTCGACGATCGGTTGACCAAAACAAATGGCTGGATCGACGATCACCTGATCGGCAATGCGCCAGCGCTCGGCAAGGAACTTGACTTTCTCGTAGTCGATTCTTTTGAGAAAAGGCAACAGGATCTGCGGAAACACTCCCTGGCGCGTGAGGACTTCCGTGAGTTCCTCTCGTCCGTCGCTGTCCAGTCCCCGCAGAAAAACGGCCTTGCCGTCAGTCAATACTTCCTTGCGGCAGAAAGGATGCGGAGTTTGCAAGTCCTCCGCCATCTTGCAGTAGACCCGACGCAGGGTTTGAAGGGAAACCCCGTGGTCGCGCAGCTGGCCGGCCACGTACACATCCACCAGATCGAGAAAGCTGATGGCATGATCGCCGTCAACAGGCTCGTAATCGCCCCGGAATACGGGCCGTCGGACTTCACCTTGGGCGCGGCCACGAAACCATTCTCGAATGCGGGCCGGCTTCAGCGCAGTCAAGCGGGCCGCTTCGGCGAACGTATATACTCCCTGGCCCGGTGTTGGCAGCATGGCGGAGTCCGTCGGTAAAGTGAGGTACAATGCATCGAAGCGCAACGGCTATTCCGGAACGTTATGCTCAGGTTGAGGATAACGAACCACTAAGCAGGAGTAAAGGACCGAGGTTCGGGTGGCGGCGTGCATCACTCCATTGAGCCCAGCAACTCGAACCATCGATGTCAGCGTGTCATGACCGACATCCCTCATCCATTCCCCTATCAGGGCAGCAAGCGCAAGCTGGCCGCGCGCATCCTGGCCTATCTACCAGCGCGGGCGGAGCGACTCGTCGAACCGTTCGCCGGTTCGGCGGCGGTGACCCTCGCGGCTGCTCGCCAGCAGCGCGCTCGCCGCTTTCTGCTCAACGATCTGCACGCGCCGCTTACCCGCCTCTGGCACGCGATCCTGCATGCCCCCGAACCACTCGCCGACGACTACGAAGCCCTGTGGACCCAGCAGCAAGGCCAGGAACGCGCCTTCTTCGACCGCGTCCGCGACGACTTCAACCGCAGCCAGGAGCCGCATTGCTTGCTCTATCTGCTGGCCCGCTGCGTCAAGGCGGCCGTGCGCTACAACGCCAGCGGCGAGTTCAACAACAGCCCGGACAACCGCCGTCTGGGCATGCGACCCGCCGCGATGCGCCGCAACCTGCTGGCCACGGCGAGCCTGCTGCACGACAACACGGAGGTGCAGTGCCGGGACTATCGTGAAGTGCTGGCCGAGGCCCGGCCCGGCGACGTGGTCTACCTCGATCCGCCCTACCAGGGCGTGACGGAATCGGCCAATCATCGCTATTGCCAGGGCCTGCGCCGCGACGACTTCGCGGCAGCGCTCGACGACCTCAACCGGCGCGGCATTCCGTTTCTCGTCAGCTACGACGGCCGCACCGGCGACAAGGTCCACGGCCAGCCGCTGCCCGCTGAGTTGAAGTTGCACCGCATTGAGTTGCCCGTCGGCCGTTCGTCGCAGGCGACCTTGCTCGGCAAGGACGAGGCCACCGTCGAATCGCTATACCTTTCCGCTTCGATTCATCGCTGCGCGAACTTGCCACCATGAGACACCGCTCTCTCGGCAAGACCGGCCTGCAAGTCAGCGCACTGTCCTTCGGCAGACTGTTCGCCTCGTCGCTGGAGCCGGGCTTCGAGGAAAGCCGGCGTGCCGGTGGGCAAGTTGCCCTCCAAGTAACTTGTTCCCCTCGCCCCTTGCGGGAGAGGGGTTGGGGTGAGGGGTAACGAGGACTACGCATCTGGGTATCCCCCTCACCCCCACCCCTCTCCCACAAGGGGCGAGGGGCTTTTCGGACGCAGTAATTTTCCACTCCGTTAGAAATCGCCACGCCCGCCGTCATCTTCCGGGAGCCTCAAGCGAGAATGGGGGATGACCATGAACGCGCTGCGCTGGTTGGTGGTGGCGGTCTGCCTGGTCGGCGGGTCGTTGCGGGCGAACGCTCAGGATGCAGCCGTCGCGCCGCCCGCACCGGAAAAGCCGCTGCGCGTGTTGCTGTTCGCCGACGGCCCGACGCGCGAGTATCAGTTCGCCCGCCGACTGTTCGTCAACGAACAGGACAAGAAGCGGGCTGAGGTGAGCGCCTGCCTGCAATCGGGCGATCCCACGATGCCGCGCTTCCAGGATTTGCCCGCCGACCGCGTGCTGCGGGAGTTCCCCGCCAGCCTCGAAGGATTCGACCTCATCGTCGCCTTCGACCCGGACTGGACTCGCCTCAGCGAGAAGCAGCTTGAGTCGCTGGGACCGTGGGTCAAGCAGGGCGGCGGCCTGGCGCTGGTCGCTGGCCCCGTCCACACCGGCAAGCTGGCCCAACCAGCGCACCGGAAGCAGTTGAAACCAATCCTGGACCTCTATCCCGTCGAGGTGGATGAGGCCCCGCTGGCCGTGCAAGCCATCCACATGCCCTGGCGGTTGACCTTCGCGGCCGGCGCTGCCGACATGAAATTCCTGAGCTTCGACGACGGCCCGCAGGCCCTGGCGCACTGGGACGCCTTCTTCTCGACCACCTCGCGCCGGGCGACGGATGAGGACCGCCAGAGGATCGCCGCCCTGATCGCCGATCTCGACAGCACGCGCTTCGAGACGCGCGAGCGGGCCACGCGGGCGCTGGAGAAGATCGGCTTTCCGGCCCAGCGGCAATTGCAAAAAGCCCTGGAAGGCAAGCCAGCCCTGGAAGTCCGCGCCCGCATCGAACGGCTGCTGGAAAGGCTCGAACTGCCCGACTTCGGCCGCGGCTTCTACTCGTACCATCCCGTGAAGAAGGTCAAGCCGGCCGCCGAGGTGGTCGCCACCTTCAGCGATCCGGACGCGCGCCTGCCCGACGGCAAGGAGCATCCGTACCTGGTGAAGATGACACACGGCCAGGGCAAGGTGTTGTATCTCGGTTCCGGCGAAACCTGGCGGCTGCGGCTGTTCAAGGAAGCCTATCACGAGCGCTTCTGGCTCCAGCTGGGCCGCTACGTCGCGGGGAAATGAGTCCGTGAGATCGCGCCCAGGATTTTCACCGTCCCGGCGCGTATGATGGGGGTATGGAAGCCGAGGTCAACCACGCAGCGCCGCCGGACTCTCCGCTGGCCGCTGCCGCCGCGACGGAGCCGCGCCAGGTCACGGCGGTCGGACATCAGTGGACAATCTACGTCGAGTCCGCGCCGCTGATCGAGGCGATGATCGAAGACATCCGCGCCGCCCGGCAGCGCGTCTGGGTTGAAAGCTACATCTTCCTGGACGATGCCCTGGGGCGGCGCGTCGGTGAAGCCCTGATGGAGCGCGCCCGCGCCGGACTCGACGTGCGCGTGCTCTACGACGCCATCGGCAGCCAGGGCACCTCCGGTAGATTCTGGCAGCAGCTGGCGGCGGCTGGCGTCCAGTTGCATGCGTTCCATACCGTCTGGGAAGCCCTGGCGCGGATGCGGGTCTTTCAAATCCTCAACCGGCGCAACCACCGCAAGTTGCTCGTCATCGACGAGCAGATCGCCTTCTTCGGCGGCATGAACCTGCTCGACCAGGCCCATGCGGGGGACAATCCCCAGGTTGGTTCGGTGGCCGGTTCGCTCGGCTGGCGCGACGTGCATGTGCGTCTGGTCGGCCCCCGACAGGCGGACGTGGCGGAAAGCTTCGAGCGTTCCTGGAAGCGCGCTCATCGACAGCGCGTCAAGCGTCGGCCGCTCGCCTACCGGCAAGCCAAGCTGGCCGTGGACCAGGGACCGGAAAGCCTGCAATTCTTCGACAGCGGCCCCGGCCTGACGCACACCCGTGCCTCGCGCGTCTTTCGGCAACTCTTCGGCCTGGCGCGGCGCAGCCTGCTGATGTCGATGGCCTACTTCCTGCCGGTCGGTCTGGTGCTGCGCGACCTGCTGCGCGCCCACCGGCGCGGCGTGCATGTCCGCGTGGTGGTGCCGGGCGCCAGCGACGTGCCGCTGGTTCAGTGCGCCACCCGCCATCTCTACGCCCAGCTGCTGCGCCGCCGCTTCCACATCTACGAACGGCAGCGAAACATGCTGCACAGCAAGGTCCTGGTCGTGGACGGTGAATGGACCGTGCTCGGCTCCAGCAACCTCGATCCGCGCAGCCTGTGGATCAACCTGGAGTTCCTGGCCGTGGTCCGCTCGCGCACGCTGGCCCAGGCCATCGAAGAGATCATCCTCCACGAATTGCAGCACAGTCGACGCATCCGCCTCACCGAAGCCGTGTGTCGTCCCTGGTGGCGACGCACCATCGACCGCCTGGCCTGGTCCTTCCGCTGGTGGTTGTAGCCTGCTGCTTGCGGGTCGCCAATTCGGTCGGTTACACTTCCATTCATTCTCCCGCTGGCCTTCCTCACCGCCGAAAGGTTCCGCCATGCTGAAGCCGTACTGCCTGCTGGCCCTGGTCCTGCTGTTCTGGTTCGTGACGTTGCGCATGGCCGTCGCCGAACGGCAGCCCGTGACGCCGGGCCGTTCCGGCCGTTCCGTGGTCATGGCGCCCCAGGGCATGGTCGCCACCAGCCAGCCCTTGGCCGCCCAGGCCGGTTTGGAAATCCTCCGCAAAGGCGGCAATGCCATCGATGCGGCCATCGCGGCCAACGCCGTCATCGGCCTGACCGAGCCGATGAGCTGTGGCATCGGCGGCGACCTGTTCGTGATCGTCTGGGACGCCAAGACACAGAAGCTCTACGGGCTCGATGCCAGCGGCCGCGCGCCCTACCGCGCCACCCGCGAGTACTTCGCCTCCAAGGAATTGAAGGAGATTCCGACGACCGGGCCGCTCAGCTGGTCGGTGCCTGGCTGCGTCGATGGCTGGGAAACGCTGCGCGCCCGCTTCGGCAGCCTGTCGCTGGAACAGATTCTCGAACCCAGCATCCGCTACGCGGAGCAGGGCTTCCCTGTTTCCGAGGTCATCGCTGGCTACTGGGACGCCGCCGAGACGAAGCTGCGCCGGCATCCCGACACCGCCCGCACCTACCTGATCGACGGCAACGCCCCGCGCGCCGGCGAGGTCTTCAAGAACCCGTACCTGGCGAAGACCTATCGCGAAATTGCCAAGCAGGGCCGGGATGCGTTCTACAAGGGCCCGCTGGCGAAGGAGATGGTCGCGTTCTCGGACAAGAATGGCGGGCTGTTTTCGCTCAAGGATTTTGCAGACCACCGTTCCACCTGGGTGGAGCCGGTTGGCACCAGTTATCGCGGCCATCAGGTCTGGGAACTGCCGCCGCAAGGCCAGGGCATCGCGGTCTTGCAGATGCTCAACATTCTCGAAGGCTACGACCTCAAGAAACTCGGGCCGGTCTCGCCCGACTACTGGCACCTGCTCGTCGAGGCCAAGAAGCTGGCCTATGCCGATCGGGCAAAGTTCTACGCCGATCCGGCCTTCGTCAAGGCACCGGTCGCGGAGTTGATCTCGAAGCCTTATGCCGACGGTCGGCGCAAGCTGATCGACATGAAGCAGGCGCTGACGAAGCTCGACCCCGGCGATCCCAAGCTGGGCAAGGCGGACACCATCTACCTGAGCGTGGTGGACAAGGACCGCAACTGCGTGTCGCTCATCCAGAGCAACTATTTCGGCTTCGGTTCCGGCCTGGTGCCTGGCGAACTGGGCTTCGCGCTGCAAAACCGCGGCACACTCTTTTCCCTGGACCCGAAGCACCTGAATACGCTGGAACCGCATAAGCGGCCGTTCCACACGATCATCCCGGCGCTGGTGACCAAGGACGGCAAGCCGTGGTTTGTCTTCGGCGTGATGGGCGGCGACATGCAGCCCCAGGGGCACGTGCAGGTGCTGGTCAACCTGATCGACTTCGGCATGAACGTGCAGGCGGCCGGCGAAGCGCCGCGCGTGGAGCACGTCGGCTCGGCCACGCCCACGGGCCGACCTGGCGACGCGAACGGCGGCACCGTGGTCGCGGAAGCCGGCCTCGATCCGGAGATCGTGGAGGAATTGAAGAAGCGCGGCCATCATGTCGTCTGGACGAAGCGCAACGGCGGCGGCTACCAGGGCATCCTCATCGACCCGAAGACCAACATGCTGCACGGCGGTTCGGAGGCCCGCAAGGACGGCTGCGCCGTGGGTTATTGATCCTTCATCCCCTCGCCCCTTGCGGGAGAGGGGCAGGGGTGAGGGGAGTCACCGCACCTGAGCTTACTGACCGCCCATCACCCCGGCCCCTCTCCCGCAAGGGGCGAGGGGATGAAGGATCAATAACCCACGGCGCAGCCGTCCTTGCGGGCCTCCGAACCGCCGTGCAGCAT
>JAEUIF010000813.1 GCA_016795185.1 Planctomycetia bacterium
GGCAACGTCCATTGCCTGGTCGCTACGAGGCGCTGGCGGGCCGCACCTGGCAGCTGCTGAGCAGCAGTGATGCGGGTGATCCAGCGCTAGCAATCGACTTGGCCCAGGCCCTGGTGCAGCAACCCCAGGCGGCGCAGCTCCATCTCCATCTTGGCCTGGTGACGACCCGGACCGCGCAGTTCGAGGGACCGCTGACGGCCGCCGTGGTCGAACACGCCGCCGGTTGCTTCCAGCGGGCCATCGCCGGCGAACCCCATCATGTGGTCGCCCACCTGAACCTGGCCGAGTGCCTGGCGGCATTGGGGCAAAAGCAGCAGGCGGTGGAGCAGAGTCGGCGCACGCTGACGTTGCTGGAACGTTTGCCCGAGCTCGGCACCGTGGTACGCGACAGCGGTCACTTCCCGCCGGCGTTCGACCATTTCCGGGTCGAGTGGGAGCGGGCTGCCTGGAAGAACGCCGGCAACGCCCGCGCCGAGGATGACGCCAAGCGACAGCTGCTCCGCTGGCGGCTGCACTTCCTGCTGGCCGAACTCACGGGCGACTTACTCCACTTCCATGAAGCAGTACTGGCGCGACCCAACTTGCCGATCAGCCGCGCCATGCTGGGCTGTGCCCTGGCCCGCCAGCGCCGGCCGATCGAAGCGCTGCCGCACCTGCGGCAGGCCGTTCACGACAACCCATTCGATCTGGACGCTGCGCGGGCACTCTATCATGTCCTGGCGGAGGTCGGTGAGCCGCCAAGTCAGCGCCGCCTGGCCCGCGACCGTTGGCTGCTCAGTCAGTGTGCGCCGCCAGTCGTGCCGGTCGAGACCTGGTTCGCGCATGCGCCGCCGGCGGGCGATGAGCTGGCTTCCATCCTCATCCTGTGCTGCAACCAGCTCGCCTACACGCAACGTTGTCTCGAAAGCCTCTTCCGCTGCACCCGGCCGCCTTATGAACTCGTCATCGTCGACAACGGCTCCACGGACGAGACGCCGGCCTACCTCGCCAGCATCGTCCAGCACCCCGGTCCCACGCGCGTCGCCATCATCCGCAACGCCGAGAATCGAGGCTACCCCGGCGGCTGCAACCAGGCGCTGGCGCAAGCGTGGGGCGAGTACCTGGTCTTCCTCAACAACGACACCATCGTCACGCCCGGCTGGCTCGACGGCCTCGTCGCCTGGAGCCTGCAAGATTGGCCGCGCGTCGGGCTGGTGGGCGCCGTGACCAACTACTCGCGCCCGCCGCAGCAAGTGACCGCCAACTACACCGACTTGCACGACCTGGACGCCTTCGCCGCCCGCCGGCGCCAGGAGTTCGCGGGCCAGGCCCTGAACACCGAACGCCTGACCGGCTTCTGCCTGATGGTCCGGCGCGAGGCGATCCAGAAGATCGGCGGCTACGACGAGCAGTTCGGCCTGGGCTTCTTCGACGACGACGATCTGTCCGTCCGCGCGCTCCAGGCAGGATTCCGGATGCTCGTGGCGCTCGATGTTTTCATCCATCACTACGGCAGCCGCACGTTCACCAGCCTGGGCATCGACACCACCCGCCAGCTCCAGGACAACTTCGACTTGTTCCAGGCCAAGTGGGGTGCGGAACACAGTCGCGGCTATCGCATGCCCGAAGCCGGAGTCGGGAAGCAGGAACCAGGAGCCGGGGAATCGGCCGGCGAGACGCCGCAGCCCCTGGTCGTCTCCGCCGCGCCGACCCCGGACTCTCGACCCCTGACTGCTGACTCCCGATTCCTGACTCCGGCCCGTGTGTCCTTGTGCCTGATCGTCAAGAACGAGGAAAATAACCTGCGTGCCTGCCTGGAAGGGCTCAGCGAGCTATTCCACGAGATCGTCGTCGTCGATACCGGCTCGACGGATCGCACCAAGGAACTGGCCGTCAACTTGGGCGCCAGGGTCTTCGACTTCCCCTGGGTGGACAGCTTTGCCGCCGCCCGCAACGAGAGCCTCAAGCACGCCACCGGCGACTGGGTTTTCTGGCTGGACGGCGACGACCGGCTCGACGCGGATAACCGCGCGAAGCTGCGCCAGCTCTTCGCCCACCTGCCGCCGGAGGGCATGCTCGCCTTCTCGATGAAATGCGTCTGCCTGCCCGACCCGGTGAGCGGCACCGTGACCGTGGTCGACCACATCCGCCTGTTCCGCAACCACCCGGAAATCCGCTGGCGCTACCGCGTCCACGAGCAGATCCTGCCGGCGGTTCGGCGACTGGGCGGCCAGGTCTGCTTCGCCGACGTGGTCATCCAGCATACCGGCTACCAGGACCCGGCGCTGCGTGGCCGCAAGTTGGAACGCGATTTACGCTTGCTCGGCCTGGAACACGCCGAACAGCCGGACGACCCGTTCACGCTCTTCAACCTGGGCTCGGTCTACCAGGAGATCGGCAAGGTCAATGAAGCCATACCCCTCCTACGGCGCAGCCTCGAGCGCTCGCAGCCCGGCGACTCCATCGTCCGCAAGCTTTACGCGCTGATCGCCCAGTGCCACCGCCAGTTGGGCCAGCGGCCGGAGGCACTAGCGGCGTGTCAGGAAGGGCGGCGTCTGTACGCCGACGACGGCGAGCTCCTCTTCGTCGAGGCCCAGTTGCGGCGCGAGCTGAACGACCGGGCCGGCGCGGAAGGCTGTCTGTTGCAATTGTTGAACGGCCGGGAAGGACTGCACTTCGCCAGCGTGGCCACCGGACTGCGCGGCTACAAGGCCCGCTACCAACTGGCGGTAGTCTACTTCGAGCAGGGCCGCCATGCGGAAGCTGAAGCGCAGTGGCGGGCCGTCCTCGCCGAACAACCAAGCTTCACGCCCGCCTGGGTCGGACTGGGTGACCTGTACCTGACGCAACAGCGGTTCGACGACGCGGCGCAGGGCTGGCGGCAGGCACTGACGCACCACCCGCAAGAAGCCTACTTGCATGCACGGCTGGGCGAAGTGTTGCTACAGCAAGGGCGGCTCGACGAAGCCACCGGCTGCTTCCGCGAGGCCGTTCGATTACAACCGACTTACGCCGCCGCCCACAGCAGCTTGCTGATGTGTCTGCAGTACGATCCCGGCATTAGCAACGAAGCGCTCCTGGCCGAGCACCGCCGCTGGGCCGAGCAACATGCTCAAGTCGAACGACTGTCACCCAGGATTGTTACCGACCGAAATCCGGACCGCCGCTTGCGCGTCGGCTACGTCTCGCCCGACCTGCGCCGTCACGTGGTCGCCCGCTTCCTCGAATCGATCCTGGCGCACCACAATCCGCAACAGGTCGAAGTGGTCTGCTATGCCGATGTGTCCGCTCCCGACGAGCTGACCGAACGATTGCGCGGCAGCGTCAAGCACTGGCGGTTCGTTGCCGGCATGCCGGACCCAGCGCTGGCCGAGTTGATCCAGCGCGACGGCATCGATCTGCTCGTGGACCTCGCCGGTCACACCGGCAACCGGCTGGGCGTTTTTGCCCGCAAGCCAGCGACATTGCAAGTCAGCTACCTGGGCTACCCTGGCGACACGGGCCTGGACGCCATCGACTACCGCTTGACCGACGCTATCGTCGATCCGCTCGCAGCAACGAGCGGTGCGGTGGCAGGGTTGGTGCGGTTGTCGGGCGGCTTCTGCTGCTATCAACCGCCGGCCGGCGTTCCGGAACCTGGTCCCTTGCCGGCACTCGCCAACGGGTATGTGACGTTCGGGTCGCTGCACCACCTGGCCAAGTTGAACGCTTCGGTCCTCGACGTTTGGTGCGAGTTGCTGCGCGCGCTGCCCACGGCGAAGTTACTCGTCGCCCGGCATGCCTTGAATGGGAGCACCGTGGCCCGCTTGCGTGAACAGTTCCGGCAGCGTGGCATCGGGGCCGACCGGCTACGCTTGCAGCAGGCACCCGTGGATGGCCGGCACTGGGAGCTCTACCGCCACATCGACCTGGCCCTCGATCCGTTTCCCTGGTCCGGCCATACGACCGCTTGCGAGTCGCTGTGGATGGGCGTGCCGGTGGTGACGCTGGCCGGTTCGCGTTCCGCAAGTCGCATGGTCGCCAGCGTATTGACCACAGTGGGCTTGCCGGAGCTGATTGCCACTGCGCCCCACGCCTACGTAGACCTCGCCGTGCCACTGGCCAACGACCGAGAACGGCTAGTCGCGCTGCGTGCCACGCTCCGCGAGCGGCTGCGCACCTCGGCCTTGTGCGACGGCGGTCGTTTCACGGCCGGGCTGGAGGCGGCCTATCGCCAGCTCTGGCGGCGTCACGTCGAGTCGCTCCAAGCTGTTCATTCTTGAGCT
The DNA here is from genome assembly GCA_016795185.1 of Planctomycetia bacterium. GTDB lineage: Bacteria > Planctomycetota > Planctomycetia > Gemmatales > Gemmataceae > JAGVLI01. The sequence goes on from JAEUIF010000813.1 coordinate 4,245, forward strand.
GTTCGCATCAGGTGGAGATCTCTGCAATGTCGGAATTAACGGCTGGCCAGACAGCGAGCGCCAAGCGCGTCGTCCTGCATGTCGGCTGCGGACCACGCCGGCACGACACCCTGCACCCGCGCTTTCAGACGCCCGGCTGGCGCGAGCTGCGCCTGGACATCGACGAGCGCGTCCAGCCCGACCTGGTCGCCTCGGTCACCAGCATGCCAGCGGTAGCCAACGCCTCGGCCGACGCCGTCTGGTGCTCGCACAACCTGGAGCACCTGCACCCCGACGAGGTGCCGCTGGCCCTGGCTGAGTTCCGCCGCGTCCTCAAGCCGGGCGGCTTCGCCCTGATCGCCGTGCCCGATTTGCAAGCCGCCGCCGAGTTGGTCGTCGCTGACCGCGCCGGGGAGGTCGCCTACAGCTCGCCGGCTGGCCCGATCACCGCCCTCGATCTAATCTACGGCTTCCGCGGTTACACGCGCGACAACCCGTACATGCTCCACCGCACCGGCTTCACCGCCCGGACGCTGATCCGCACGCTGGCCCAGGCCGGCTTTGCGCGCGTACAGGTCGAACGCCGGCAGTTCGAGCTGCTGGCCGAGGCGCTGAATACGGCCGCCAGCGATACTGGAACGCCGTCATAAAACGGTTGCCCCGTGCAGCGCGTCGCCGTACAGTGCCTCGACCATTCCTCTTCGCCTTCAGGGAGTTCCTCGCCATGCGTCGCCTGCTCGTCTGGTCCTGGCTCGCGGTATTGTCGCTGTCCGTAGTGAGTCGTGCCGACGCCGCCTTGAAAGCGGAGACCCTGACGGCGCTCAAGGCCGCCACCGTTTACGTCCAGGTGGACTTTTACAGTCCCGGCAACGGCCCGGTGACCTCGACCGCTTCCGGCTTCCTCATCAAGGCCGAAGGCGAGACCGGCTACGTGTTGACCAACCGGCACACGGTCACGCCGCCGGCCCAGCATTTCCTGGCCGCGCCGCCGCTGGTGGTCTTTGCCAGCGGCACCAAGGAAGAGAAGACCGCCCGGGCCGAGGTCATCATCACCGACCCGGTACGCGACCTGGCGATCCTGCGCGTCACCGGCTGCAAGGGGCTGCCGAAACCCCTCGACCCGGCCGTCGTGGCGATGCCGGCCGAGACCATGTCCGTCTTCTCCCTGGGCTTTCCATTGGGCGAAGCGCTGGCGCCGGCTAGGACTCGGCCCACCGTGTCGGTCACCAAGAGCGACGTCTCCAACGTCCGCCGCAACGAGCGCGACGAAGTCGCGGCCGTGCAGCTCGACCGCGAGCTTCAGAAAGGACACAGCGGCGGGCCGGTGGTCGACGCCCAGGGCAAGCTGGTGGGCGTGGTGCTCGGCAAGCTCCGCGAGGCGCCCATCACCCTGGTGCTCGGCGCTCCGGAGATTCAGCGCATGCTGCACGGCCGGGTTGCCGCAGCCGGCATCGGGCCGCTGCGCGTCGCCGCCGGGCAAGCCGAGCTGCAAGCCACCGTCGATCTGATCGACCCGTTACGACAAGTGCGCAACCTGGCCGTCCACTACGTCCGCGCCGACACGCTCAAGGAAAAGCCCCAACCCGACAAGGATGGCATCTGGTCGCTCTTGCCGCAAACCCAGCGTCTCGACCTGTCCGTCAATCACCACCAGAAAGCCCGACGGACCTTTCCGCTGGAAGCGAAGGATGCGCGGGCCGTCACCTACCTGATGCAGACCACCTATGTCAACGGCGACGGCCAGAGCGTGGTGACGCCGCCGGGCGCCTTCGTCGTAGACTTCGGCCGGGCGGCCGATTACACCCGGCCGCCCCAGTTGCCGGCGCAACGTCCCGACGTCGATCTGCGTGGTCCCGGCCGCAAAGCCGGCGCGCAGACCGTCACCGAGCTGAAACTCGACAGCCGCCACACCCTGCGCTGTCTGACCTGGTCCGCCGACGGCCAGGCGTTCTTCACCCTGGACGAGGCGGGTGTGCTGCGGCGCATCGCCGCCGCCACATTGCGTGAAGAAGCCCGGTTAGAGATTGGCCGCCAGTGCAGCTGGTTGTCGCTTTCCGCGGCAGGATTGCTGGTCACGGTTCGCGAGCTGCAACAGGTCTGGCTGGTTGATGCCCAGACCTTGCAGGTCAAGCAGTTCGTCGTTGTGCCCCAAGCAGAGCGCGCGGTGTCGGCGCCGACACTGGAGGTTGGCTTCGTCGTCGGCGCGGGTGACGTGCTCTCGGTCTGGGACCTGAAGTCCGGCGCCATCCAGCGCGAGGTTCGGCTGGGTGCCGATGGCCGCACGGTCGGCTATCTGCTACCCACGGTGACGGCGGACGGGAAATACTTGCTCGCCCACGGCGGCGACGGCCAGCTGCACCGCTGGCAGGTCCAAGGCAATGAGTTGAAGTACGAAGCGTCAAGCCCGCGACTGACGGCGTCCAAGGCTGCGGCCGTGGAACTCGGTGAAGGCCTGGTTTGCTTGCCGGGAGCGGCGGTCGCCGGGCCAGCGCCGGCGGGAGCGACCGCGTTGTTTGCCGTCGGCGACCTGGCCAAGCCGTCTCGAACCTTGGCCACCGCCGAAGCGACCCTGGCGGTCGGCCTCGACACGCGCTCCGGCCAAAGCTACGGCCACCGCGGCTCGACGCTGCTCGGCTTCACGCTTCAGGGCGAGCAGCGTCATGCCGATGATCTGGGCGCCGGCCCGATCAAACAACTATTGCCGCACCCCAAGGACAAGGTGTTGCTGGTGCTGACTGCGGCCAAGTTGCTCCGCATCGAGTTGCCGTAGCAGTCGGACGTCCCGGTCGCCGAGCGACTCAGATGCTCGCCGCGTTCGACGACAGCGGCCGCTGCCAGGACCAGAAGTTG
>JAEUIF010000196.1 GCA_016795185.1 Planctomycetia bacterium
TCATCGTCCACCGGCTGTCCGAGGGGTCGCCGAAGGTCACCAACGGCGCCATCACGTACCGACTCGACGGCCAATCGCACACTATCAACATCGTCCGGCAAGGGCCCGGCCGGCTGGCGATCCTGTGTGAAGCCCCCAACGCCCCGCCGCGCCTGCAAGTGGTGCCGAGCGTATCGCGGGCGCATCTGGTGGCCAAGCAACTGCCCGACCTCGGCCGCGACGACCTGTTTCGCGAGACGCTGCAAGTTTCGCGGGCCATGGCCGAGGCGCTGCTGCATTGACGGCTCGCTTCAATCATCAAGCGCGATACAAACCGATGGCGGGGCGAGTCCACAGGCTCCGTCCATCGTTAAAATGGTGGCGCGTGGCTCGCAGCCAGCCGATGCGATGGAAGCGACCGTGCGCCGTTTGCTTTGCGCCGGCCTTCGGACTACACTTGCTTCGGTCTTGCACAATCGCTTGAGGCATGCCCATGATTCACTCGCCGAGCGCCACACGCCGCACCTTCCGCCCGAACGTCGAACGCCTGGAAGACCGTACGGTCCCTGCCGGCACGCTCAACTTGACGCTTGTCAATGGCACGCTGACCATCACCGCCGTTAGTTCCGCCAATCCGGCCCTCAATAACCAGTCAATTGTTATTCAGGGCGATGGCACTCCGGGAACATTCACCATTCAGGGCGCGGACGGTGAATCTATCAACGGCCCGGCCGGCGCGGGGTCGCTCACGGGCGTCACCAACATCAAGCTCAACCTGGGCGCGGGCCACGACACCGTCACGATCGACGGCGCGCAACTCGCGGGCACCCTGACGGTCAACGGCGGCTCTGGCAACACCAGTGTCATCCTGGAAAACGCCGACAGCACGTTCGGCAGCGTCCGCATCACCAACGGCATGGGCAACGACCTGTTTCAGGCGGACGCCAAGCTGAACGTGACCGGCAACCTGACCGTGAACAACGGTCACGGCGACACCAAGTTCCTGTTGAACGCCGACACCGACATCGGCGGCAACCTGTCGATCACGAACACCGGCGGCATCGATATTTTCACGTCCAAAGCTTTGCTCGATGTGGCCGGCAATCTGACCATGAACAACGGCGCGGGCACCGTCCGGCTGCTTTTCGACGGCACAACCGAAATCGGCGGCAACTTCAGCGTCATCAACGGCTACGGCGGTGATACCACGGACTTCAATGGCAGTTTGAAGGTCGCGGGCAACTTGTCGCTGAATTACGGTACCAGCGATGGGTGGGGTAACGCCCTGATTGGTGGTAAAGTGGAGACCGTGCAGTTGACGGGCAGCAGCACGAAGTTCAACGCTCCTGCGGAAATCGGCGGCAACCTGACGATTCGCGGCCAGGGCGGCATCGACCGCGTGGTGCTGGATGGCGTGACCGTCAATGGCACCACGCTGTTCGATCTGGGAGCGCAGGACGATGTGGTGATCCTGACCGACTCGACTTTCGTGGGCCGGACCACTATCAACACCGGCGCGGGCAACGACCGGCTGACCATCGGAGCACCCGACGCCATTGTCACCTTCCAGACCGCGCCGGTGCGGTTCGACGGCGGCGCGGGGATCGACACCCTGGAGCGGCTCACCGTGGCGAATGTTTTTCCGCCGCTCAACCCAATCCAGCTGAACTGGGAGATTGTCAGCTAACGGACAGGGAGTACGTATACTTGAGGACTTCAACCGCCTCATGGTTCCTTGGCAGGTTCCAATCGTTCGATCATCGGCGGGTACGTTGGTGCCGGCATGCGCGATGGTTCCTCGTAGGCAACCCACCCAATCAGACCGATCAATAGCAGCCCGCTGCAAATAGCTGCGAAGACCACTGGAATCCCGATGGCCAACCAGACCCAGATGGGCACCCCTTGGCGCGGCCGGCTCACCGAGAGATTGGGTCCATCCTCGAAGTCCGGGTCGTGAGCGCCGCCACGGCGCGGTGGCGCGGCTTGAGTGCGATCATTCATTGTCAACTCCGAAAGCCAGCTCTGGGCGAATGGATGGTTATTCGCCCAATGGCCGCTCGTATTTGATTGCCGAGACAACCGCCGCTCAGTCCTTCTTCTCCGGCGCGGTCAGCCCTCTCAGATAGGCATACAGGTCCGCGATCTCTTCGTTCTTCAACATATCCATCAGGCCGGCGGGCATCAGCGAGACATCGGTGAAGCGCTTGGAAGCCACCTGAGCGCCGTCCAGGCGGGTCGTGACCGTGGGGCCGGTTTGCAGGATCACGCTGTCGGTGGCTTCGTAGATGATGAGCCCCTGATAAATTTTCCCGGCGGCCGTTTCGACCTGGCTGGTGCGGTAGCGGTTGGCGATGTCTTTGCTCGGCTGGAGGATGGAAGTCAGAAGGTCGGCGCGGGAAAACCGGCTGGTCACGCCGCGCAGGTCCGGTCCCAGGGCCTGCGCGCCCGAATGGCACGACGCGCAGTTGGCCTTGATGAACACCTTGCCGCCGCGCTCGCCGTCACCGGCATTCCAGTCGATCTTCTCCAGGCGTTTGCCCCAGGCCGCCACATCCACACCGTCCGGCCCCGAGAGCCGGGCGGCCAGGTCGGGATGCGCTTTCGCGAACCAGTCGGTCCAGGCTTGCTTGTCCTCGGGCAATTTGTCCTGGCCAGTGAGTGTGCGCAGGTACTGGACCAGCTGGCCCTGCAACTGCTTCTCGTCCTTGCTGTCGCCCAGGCGGCGCAGGGCGAGGATCAGCGCCAGCACGTGCTTCGCTTCCACGTCGCGGCCCGGCAAGTTTTGCAGTGCTGTGAGGCAGAGCTTGACCGTGGCCGGCTGCGGTGAATTCAGGCCATGCAGCAGCTTGTCGCGATCCTCGGCCTCGGCCTGGCGCGCCAGCACCGGCAAGATCGCTTCCTCCAGGCCGGCGCTGCCCCAGAGCTTGCGCAGCACCGGCAAGCACTCCTTCGCGGGCAGTTCGCCGACGAGGGCCACCACGTCGCCATTCCAGGCGTAGTCGGCATCCTTCTCAGCGCGGGCCAGAAATAGCTTCGCGGCTTTCTTGCGGTCGAAGCCCGGCGTGCGCGTGAACAGAGCATGATCGGGCCGCCCAAAGTCCTTGTGACCCAGCAGGTGGGCATTGAGCAGCCCGTCCTGGGCCGACAGGCCGGCATGCAACTCGGCGACACGCAGCGACCAGTGGTTCTCGCGATTCAGCTTTTCCTTCGCAACCTTGTCGTCCAGCGACACGAGGGCATCGGCCGTTTGCTTGGTAATCGCGTCGGTGCGCGGCGCGCGCAGCCGGGCCAGGACGGTCAACGCATGCAACAGGTCCACGGAGGACGTGGTGCCCGGCAGCATGTTGCCCAGCTGGGCCAGGGTATTCGGATCGTCGTCCTCGATCATGGCGAGGATGCGGCCGGCTTCGCGGACGCGCGGGGCCTCTCCCGAACTCAGATCGTTGCGCAGGGCTTGCAGCAGTTCTTCGTTGGCGATATCGCCCTGGCCGCGCAGCCGAGAATAGCCCTCCCAGTTCGTGCCGTGCAATTTGGGATTGGTCAGGTCGCCCAGGGCGAGTTGCAAGGCGCGGAGTTGCCAGAGGCCCAGCTCGCCCGCCAGTTGACCGCTGCTGCGCTGGGCAGCCGTCCGACTGATGACTTCCTCGGCATCGACGGCGGCGCAGCCGAGTGCCCAGACCAGCTGCTGCCGTCCGGCCTTCGCCTGCTGTCCCAACAGTCGCCGTTCACGTTCGGGCAGCAGCCCCAGCAGGTCCGCTGTTGCTCGGCTAATCTGGCGGTCATCCTGATCCCAGTTGGCCCGCACCGCCGCCATGATCTGTTCGGCGTTGAGTTTATGCAAATAGCGGCGTATCTCGATCAGCGCTTGCAGCCGGGCCGGCGCGTCGCCCTTCGCCGCCTGGTCGAGGTATTCGGGTTTCCAGTCCAGCGAGCGCGGAGCGATCTTCAGCTTTTCGAGCGCCGCTTCGTCGAGCTTCGCGCCGGCCGGGTAGCGGATGCGATAGACCGCGCCGCGCGTGCCGCGTCCGCCGATCGAGACGAACAAATCGCCCGTCTTCGGCTGAACCGCCAGGGCGGTGGGCGCGAAGCCGTTGTCGCCGGTGGCCTGGAGGAAGACTTCGCGTTCCGCCTTGTAGGTCGAACCGGCACGCTGCAACTTCACGTGATAAATGCGGCCAAAGGTCCAGTCGGCCAGCAGGAAGTTGCCGCGGTACTTTGCGGGAAACTGCACATGCCGGTAGCAAACGACGCCGGTGGGCGAGCCGCGCCCCAGGTAGTCCAGGGCGGGGACCACATCCGGAAAATCGTGCGGCAGGCGGAAAAACTGTCCGTGCTGCGGCGTCCGCCAGCCGTAGCGACCGCCGGGAATCACCTGACAGAAGCGGGTGCCCTCGTACCACGGCAGCGAGACGCAGCGTTCGTTGTCGGAATCGTAGGTGAAGATGTCGCCGTTGACATTGAAATCGAAATCGTAGGGGTTGCGAAAACCGTCGGCGACGACCTCGGAGTTCTTCAGGTCCGGGGTGAAGCGGATCAGGCAGCCGCCGGTCGGCTTGCGAATCGGCGTCGTCAGCAGCGTGGCATAGCTGAGGTCGATGCCGGTGGTGTTGCCGCACAGCACGTAGAGCCAGCCGTCCGGCCCGCGTTTGATGGCATGAGCATGATGTTCGCCGCCGGTCTTCAGCGCCCGGATCAATTCGGAGTCGCCCACCGCCTTGTCGTTCTCGATCTTGAAGCGGCGCAGGCCACCGTCGGCGACGCAGTACAGCGTGTCCCCTTCCCAGAGCATGGCTTGCGTGCCGTTCTTGAGCTGCGCCACTTCGACAGCCTGCGTCGCCTTGCCCGTCTTCTCGTCTTCGACCAGGATGCGAATGTAGCCGGGGCCGGAAACGACCACCCGTCCGCGCGGGTCGAGCGTCAGGGTGAAGATGTCGTTGGCTAGCTGGCTATCGGCGTACTCGGTGACCTCGAAGCCGTCCGGGACTTTCAGCCCCTGCTGGACGTTCTCGGCGGACGCGGCGGTGAAAGAAACCAGGAGTAGCAGCGCTGCAAGCAAGGGACGCATTGAAGAGACTCTCCCGTAAATCTCCCTCTCCCCTGGCGGGAGAGGGTTGGGGTGAGGGGGCGGACTTGGCAACGGCTTCCCCCTCACCCCCACCCTAACCCGCCAGGGGAGATGGCGACATGCTACGTCGCCGTCGGCGTGAACTTGCTATTGCGGAAGGCCAC
>JAEUIF010000198.1 GCA_016795185.1 Planctomycetia bacterium
GTCAAAACCCTTCAGGTGGTCCGTCTTCGGATCGGGCGCGCCCTTCACGTCAGCCGACATGCCCAGCAGCAGTTGATCCTGATCGTTGACCTTGACGACCAGCGGCGTGCTCCACGAACCGTACTTTTCGTCGTGCTCCCAGACGGTTTCGCCGGTCTTTTTGTTGGCGGCCAGCAGGAAGTTCCGGCCCTTGCCCTTGTTCGGCCCGCACCACTGGATGACCAGGTCGTTGTAGATGATCGGCGAAGCGCCGCTGCCGAAATCGTGCTCCCACTTGCCCAGGTCGGTGCGTTTCCAGAGTTCCTTGCCGCTGAAGTCGTAGCAGTACAGGCCGGCGGAGGCAAAGCAGACATAGACCCGGTCGGCTTCCAGGGCCGGCGAGGCATTGGCGTACCAGGTCGGGTTCCAGTTCTTCTCCTCCGGTTCGTAGGTAATGTCCTTGCGCCAGATCAGGCTGCCGTCGGCCTTGGCGAAGCAGAGCAGGCTGCGGGTATGGCCGCCCTTGGTGGCCTGCGTCAGAAAAATCTTGTCGCCCCAGATGACGGGCGTCGAGTTGCCCGGATCGGCGAGCGGCACCTTCCACTTGACGTTGTCCTTGACGCTCCACTTGAGCGGCAGGTTCTTTTCATTGCTGTAGCCCTGGCCGGTGGCCCCGCGCCAGGCCGGCCAGTCGTCGGCGCGCACCACCGCCGAGCAGGCCAGCAGCACGGGGAGCAGGCGGATGAGTTGCTTCATGGGTCGGTCCTTTCCGTGTGGGGCAAGTCGGTGGGTGGCGAGTCGGGCCATTCCGCAACGCCTCGCGGCGTAGCTGAATGTGTAGCATGTTATATGCTACCTGCGCATGCGTCAACGTTTTTCATTTCCAGAGACCGACGAGTTGGATCAGGACGATAATTAGCCAGAAGCCGATACCAAACGCACATAGCTTCAGGGCGCTCGCGGCGCTCTCCAGCGCCTTGCGCGTCAGGTGCTCGCCCGGGCGATCCAGCGGCACCGCTGCCATGCGGTCGAGGTCGCGCGACGCCATTCGCGAAACCACCAGCGCTAGCGACAACGCCAGTGGAATCGTGGGAAAACAGTGGATCGAAGCCAAAGCCAGGATGAACGTGCAGTCCGCCAAACGGACATGCAGTTCGCCCCGGTGTGGCTCGCAATCGCGGCGCAGCGCCCCGGGACGTTCCCATGGCTCCAGTTCGTTGTCGGACTCGGGTTCCATTCACTGGAACCTACCGCGCCGGAGAGTGCCGTTCCAGTCGTCACGAACGTCACTTTCCGTTCAGTGGAATGTCGTGAATCAGCACGTGTTCCAGGCTGTCGGCCTTGCTCGTGGAACGGGGCATGCGGGCCAGGGTTTCGCCTTTGGGACCGATGAACCAGGCGCCGCTGCACCAGCCGGCGCTGGCGACCTTCCACGGCGGCTTGAAGTCCGGGTGATACTGGCCCGCGTGGTTGTGCAGCGCCGCGTAGACGCCCAGCTGCGCGATCCAGCCATCCGGCCCGGACCAGTCGCTGCGGAAGCGGTACCAGCCGGCGGTGGTGCCATTGTTGCGCGTGGCGTGCGGGGCATAGATGATTCGCGCGCCGCGGGCCGCCAGGGTTTGCAGGTTGCGGCGCTTCGAGCCGTCAGCGCAGATGGCAATGCCCATCTTGACGCCCTTGACGGTGAAGACCTTCAGCTCGGTCCCGGACCCCGTGTAGCCTTCCTCGTCGGTCAACTCGATCTTGTGGTGGCGGGCGATGATCTCGCCTTGAGGGTCGATGACGATGTGCGTGTTCCAGCGTTTGCCGTCCGCTTCTTGCTCGGCGAAGCCGGCCGCGACGTAGACGCCGCGCTCGCGCGCCTTGTCGCGCAGCTTGCGGACTTCCGGCCCATCCAGGCGGAGCCAGGTCATCCACGGGCTGAACTGATAGCCCGTCACCGACATTTCGGGAAAGCCGACGAACTCGACGCCCTGACCCGCCAACCGGTCGATGAAGTAGCAGTGCCGTTGCAGGTTGGCGTTGATGCTGGAGCGGTTGTACTCCTCGTCCGAAGTGGCGGAACAGAAGCAGCGAGGGTTGACCAGCCCCATCCGTAGATGAGCGCGGTGGCTGGCACGGTCGGGGACAGCAGTCTGTGCCTGGGTGAAGCCCAGCGCCAGCAGCGACCAAACGAGTGCAACGGAATGAAGCCAGAATTTCACGCCATCTACCTCTCCAGGTCTGGGAGCCTGGCGCATACGGAACCCCGCGCCAGGGTGGGACTGGCCGCGAGGTGACATCGTCCTGATTTCGACGTTGAATTCAGCGCCCGGGAGAGGTTGGGGCGGCAAGGGTGGGAAAACGCCTTCTTCGGAACCCTGGCAGGGTCGTTTTATGACACAGCGGTGTCACTCGCCAGTTGAAAAACGAGAAAGGCTGTGGCTCGCCGCATCGCGACCAGCCACAGCCTGTTATCTCGAAGTGCAATCGGTCGTTAGCGCGGGC
>JAEUIF010000249.1 GCA_016795185.1 Planctomycetia bacterium
TGCCGACCTACGACTACGAATGCGACGCCTGTTCGCACAAGTTCGAGGAATTTCAGAACATCAACGACAAGTTGCTGACGAAGTGCCCCAAGTGCGGCAAGAAGAAGCTGCGCCGGCTGTTCGGCGGCGGGGCCGGCCTGATCTTCAAGGGTTCGGGCTTCTACCAGACCGACTACCGCAGCGAGTCGTACAAGTCGTCCGCGCAGGCCGATCAGAACAGCGCCAAGGCCGCCGCCGAGAAAAGCAGCAACAGCGGCAAGACCGATACCCCCGCCCCGGCAGCGCCGGCAGCCCCAGCAGCCCCTGCCAAAAGCGAAGGCTCGGCGGGAAAAAAGGCAAAGTAAGCGGGTGAAGCAGCCGATGTTACAGGTGCGCTGTCCGATCTGCGACCGGCTGATGGCGGGCGACGACCGTCGCCAGTGGCCTCAGTTCCCGTTCTGCGGACCGCGCTGCCGGCTGATCGACCTGGGCCGCTGGCTCGGCGAAGACTATCGCCTGCCCGCTGCTTCGGAAGGGGACGTTCCGGCAGATACCGAGGATTGAACACTCCCCTAAGCCGGCCGTTCCTTCGGCCGATCCCATAGAGAAGAGGCGCCGGCGACCAGCCGCGCCTCTCTTTTTTTGCGCTACCTTTCCTGCGACCGTGCAATCCCCAAAAAATTTCCGTGCCGATTCCGCTATCACCCGCACTACTATGGGTGACGCCCACGGACACGAGAATTGCGGACATGCACGGCACCCGTTTCAGCCCGATCCTACACTACCTGCGCCGGCTGGTCGGCCCATCTTGCGGCGGCCAGACCGATACCGAACTGCTGGAGCGTTTCATCGGTCAGCGGGATGAAGCGGCGTTCGAGGCGCTGGTGCAACGACATGGACCGCTGGTCTGGGGCGTTTGCCGGCGGTCGCTCGCCGACCCGCATGCCGCCGAGGACGCCTTCCAGGCCACGTTCCTGGTCCTGGCGCGACGAGCCGAGGCCATCGTCCAGCGGGCGTCGGTGCGCAGCTGGCTGTATGGCGTCGCCTGCCGGATTGCGCGTCGTGCGCGGGAACGCGACCGGCGCGAGCGCGCCCGCATGACGGTCCTCGATCCTGTGCAACTCGCCGCGCCGAGCGACGCCGACGCCTGGCGGCAACTACAGCCGATTCTCGACGAGGAACTGGACCGGCTGCCGGAAAAGTACCGCGCGCCCTTACTCCTCTGCTACCTGGACGGCAAGACCCGCGACGAGGCGGCCCAGGAACTGGGCTGGACCGAAGGCGCGGTCAAGGGCCGTCTCGAACGGGGCCGCGAGTTGCTGCGCAACCGTCTGAGTCGGCGTGGGCTGCCGCTATCCGCCGCTTTGCTAACGGCCCTACCGGCCGAAGGCAGCGCCGCGCCGCCGGCCGCGCTGACGGCCGCCGCCGCGCAGGCCGTGTTGGGCGGCGGCGCATCCACGACCGTGACTGCTTTGTCCGAAGGAGTGATTCAAGCCATGCTCTGGACGAAATGGTCGATGACGACCACCCTGGCGTTGGGCCTGGGGCTGTTCGTCGGCGGCGCTGGCACGGCCACCTGGTACGCACTGGGCCGCGCGAGCGCTGCTGCAACCGCACCCGGAGCCGCGGGCGCGCCGGCCGAGGCCGCGCCGCACGCATTCAAGGAACCCATGAACGCGATTCAACGCGTCGTGGCCGAGGCAGACCTGGCCTTCATCGGCAAGGTCGTCCAGGCCGACCTGACCGAACGTCCTTTGCCCGGCTTCATCGGCGTGCTGCAAGCCCCGGTCGAGTATGCCGTCACGCGCAAGCTGCGCGGCAATCTCGGCCAGCGTTCGACCGTGCAGGTGCCGCTGCGCGGCGCGGACCTGCGGGAGATGCCGCCAAACTACCTCGACGCCGCGGCCAATCGCCTCAACGCTGAACTGTTCGCCGTGGATAACGTTCACCTGGTCTGCGTGAAGAAAAACGCGGTGTTCGCCCTGTTCCCCGCCAGCAAGGACGTACTGGATGACCTGACGGCAGCCCCCAACCCGGCCGCCGAACTGGACGACCAGCAACTCGCCGCGCTCGCCCTGGAGACCGCGCGCAAGGGCAAGTTCGTCGAACTGCAAGAAATCGCCTCGCGCAACCAGCACCTGGGCGGCCAGCGGCTGCTCGAACAGCCGTTCCGCCAGCAGCGCCTCTGGTGCGTCGTGCAAGCCCACACGCCGGCCGCGCCGGTGCGGGCCTTCCTCGCCGCCAGCCGCGACGGCAAGACCATCTATCCGTTCAAGGCCGAGGACTTCGCCAAGCTGTACCAGGCGGAAGACCGCTCGAAGTGGACCGAGCGGGAGTATCGTCAGGCCGCCGAGTTGTACATTCACCTGACGGGCACGCCGCACCAGGATGGCTGGAAGGTGCTCGATTCGGCGGAAGACTTCATGGCCATCAAGTTCAACATGTTTCCGCAGAACGAGGCGAAGCGTGCCGCTGCCGCGAAGAGTATCGAGAAGCCGAAGGTCACGAAGGAAGGCGACCGCGTCCAGGTCCGACTCTGGGCCTGGCACCTGATCGGCGGCGCGCTGAAGGAATGGACGATCGAATTCACGCCGACCGACGTCAAGGCGTCGAGCAAGGACCACGGGCGGTTCGGCGGCGGCGGCTACGATTGAAAGCCCAGCACGCAAACAGGAAAGTCAGCCCCACGGGCCAGCGAGGCTACGTTTTGCCTCGCTGGCCCGTGGGGCTTACGACTGGGCTCCACAACCGCGTCCATGTGCGCGGACTGTTCAGGGCACACTGGCTGCGTGGGCGCAAGCCGAGCAGTCGGCTTCATCGGACTGCGTGGAGTTGCCGTCGTGCGCCTGATCCAGTAGCTGCCGCACGCGGCTCAGCAGCAAGGCCGGCACGAACGGCTTCTGCATGAAGCTGGAGTTTGCTTCCAGCTCACCGGGGCGAAACTCGGTTTCGGCGGCATAGCCCGAAACGTAGAGGACTGGCAGGCCCGGCCGCTGCTGACGGAGTCGGCCCGCCAGTTCCTTCCCGTTCATGCCGGGCATCACCAGATCGGTGACCAGCAAGTGCAAGTGCCCGCGGTGCTGTTCACTGACTTCGAGGGCCGCTGCCCCCTGATTCGCTTCCCGTACCGTGCAACCCGCCCGGCGCACGATGTGCCCGGCAAGTCGGCGCACCACATCTTCATCCTCCACCAGCAACAATGTTTCGTGGCCCCGGTCGCCCGCGCAGGGCGGCGGCGCGGCGCGCGACTGAATCGCTTGCGGCGAGTAGCGCTGGCAACACTGGCAGCACGAAATTGCAACGGGATTACGCAAACATAGTGCGCGGTTTAGGCGGATGCCAACTTCTCGAACGCGGCAAAACACCGACAGCGCGCCTGCTGGGCAGCAAGTTGCGCACCAGCATCAGCCTGTTTTTCGCGGCGCGCTGGACGAGCCTGATTCCGTTGATTGAAGCGGGACCGGACGGCAGTCCGGCGGTCCGCCCACGGTTGAACCTGCTTTCGCCCCGGAAAGGACGGTGCTCCGGTGCAAGCAACTTTCGCGACCACAGACCGGGAAGATGCCACCATGAACGAATGGCGCTTGCTCGAAACCATGCGCGGCCGCCGACTCGACGCGGGAGTGCCCCGCAAGGATTGCGAAGCCGTGCTGGAAGTTAGCCGGCCTTTCCGGCAGGCGCTTTCGTTACTCGGCCTGGTGGAGCCGCGCTGCTGCCCGCGCTACGTTTGCCGGCAGCGCGTCTACTACCGCTCGGTCACTCTCTATGATTCCGTGGCAGGCACCGGCGTGCTGGTCAATGTGTCGCGCAGTGGCGTGCGCTTGCTGGCGCGCGACGGCTTTGCGCCTGGGCAATTTCTGACCCTGGAGTTTCCCGAACTAGCCGCGTCGTTCCCCAAACTGCTCCGCATGAAGGTCGTTTACACGGCCCTGGCCAGCCGCAGCAGTGTCTTCGTGGGCGGCAGCTGGCTGCCGGAACTGACCCCGGCCCAGCTGGATTCCTTGTTGCAAGCCGCCGTCCTCGTCTGAACTTCTGTGCTGGCAGTTACTTCCGCGCTTCGCCATCACCAGCCGCCTTGCTTGACATCTCGCGTGAAGCGCCCTAGGATTGATCAACTTATTATTCCCAATACGGGATACTCTGTGGCGGTGAGCCTGCGATAGCCTCATCTCCTCGCGTGCGCGGAATTCGATTCGCTTCTATTTGCAACACTCGCATCATCGCTTTTTCCGCACGCCACAGCCAACACTCTTCGCCTGCGCCGCCGCAGGCAAGCCCTGGATGCTGCCAAGGCGCAACGCCGCGCCAACTCGGCTGCCACCGTGTGGCGGCCCTGGGTTGCCGTTTGGAACTTGCCGGATCGCTGTGTCGGAAGGATGGCTGCCATGAACACCCGTCGCGTCCGTCCCAGAGAAGCCAAGCTGATTCGTCGCTTGCAATTCGAGATGCTCGAGAGCCGCCAGTTGCTGAGCGGCTTCGGCATCTTGCAATCCCTGGGCGTACCGCCGCCGCCCCCATCGCCGCTGGCGGCGGTGCTGACCGCGCCGCCCGTGACCTCGGTCGTTGATACCTCCGTTTCCGGGCTCACCAGCACCGTGGAGACACTGACCGCGCCGGTGGCGACTACCGTTCACGAGACAGCCACGCAAACCGCGCCCGTCGTGCAGAATCTGGTCGAACCGCTCGTTGAAACCGTGCAGACCGTGGCCGAGCCCTTGGTCGAAACCGTGACACCGCTTGTTAGCGAAGTGGTGGCGCCGCTGACGCCGGTCGTCGAGCAAACAGTCGAGGCGCTTCAGCCAGTGGTCGAAATCGTGGTCACGATCGCCGAGCCTCTGGTGGAGGAAATCGCGCAGGTCGTGCCGCCGGCCGTGGAGATCGTCACGACCACTCTCGATCCCGTGCTCGACACGGTGGAGACCATCGTCGAGCCGGTGACGGAGACAGTGACAGCTGTCGTCGAACCAGTAGTGGACGTGGCGCAGACCGTGGTCGAGCCGGTCGTCGAGACCATCGAGCAGATCGTCGCGCCCGTCGTGGACGTGGTGACGACGGTGACGGAACCCGTGGTCGAGGTCGTGGGCGAGACCGTCGAGCCGGTCACGGAACTTTTCGTGTCGGTCACGGACCCCGTCGCCGAGTTGCTGGAGCCGGTGGTCACGCCGGTCATCGATAGCGTCGAGCCGGTCGTGGACCTGATCGAAGAGACCGTGACGCCGGTGCTGGAACCAGTCATCGAAACCGTGGTCGATAGGATCGTCGAGCCGGTCCTGGAGCCCGTGGCGGACATCCTGGAGCCCGTCGTCGATGTGATCGAGCCGGTGCTGGAGCCGGTCGTGGACGTGATCGAGCCCGTGGCCGATGTGGTCGAGCCCGTGGTGGACCCCGTCCTGCAACTGCCGCCCGAGCCCACCGAGTCCCTTGAGGAAGCGCCTGAGCCGGTCGCCGAATCACCGCAGCCGGTCGATGAGGACGACACGGACGACACAGTCGAGCCGACCGAGCTGAGCGAACCTCCCAACGACGGTACACCCGCTGCCGACGATGGCGCAAGCGACGGCCCGACCGATGGCGCTGCTTCCGGGCCAAGCGATTCCGGCACAACCACGCTGCCCCTCGGCGGCAACGAAGGCGAGTCACCCACGGAATCCGGCGAGGTTGGCGTGGTGCCCAGTGTGGACGGTGAGCGTCGCGATGGCGACGAACCGTCCGCCGGCAACTTCTCGCTGGGCGATCTGGCCGCCGAGATGATGGCGGCCACCGGAGCGGCGGCGGCCACCGAGGAGACGGCGGCCCTCGACACGTTGCTGAGCTTCCTGCTGAATGGCCTGGTGGCCTCCGACGACGTGGCCGGGCCGGACGATCCGATGAACGAAGGCAACGTCTATGTCGCCGAGGCGGCGGCACTGGCAGCGGCACTCGATGGCGCGCAAGCGGGAAACAACGTGGACCTGCAAGTCTTTCCACAGGCGTTCGACGGACTGGCCGCCGGCGTGGCGTTCGACTGCTCAGCGCTCGACCAGGCCTGGGCACGCATCGTGGACCAACTCAACGCGCTGCGGCAGCAAATCCTGAGCAGCCTTTCCGGGATGGGCCTGACGCCCTGGCTGCTGGCCCTGGCGCTGGCAGTGGGTGCGTATGAAATGCAACGCCGCAAGGCTCGCCAGGCCCAGGCGGCGCTGGCCCTGCACGGCGCGGACGCTTCCCTGTCGCTGTCCCTCGGGCTGGGTGGCTTTCCGGGTATGCCATGAACATCACCGATGATGCGCTAGACGCCTTGCTTGGCAAACTTTGCAGCGGCGATGCCGCCGCCGCCGAGCAGGTGTTCCGCGCTTACGAACCCTATCTCCGCATGCATGTCCGTCGGCTGTTGCCCGACCCGATGCGGCCGAAGTTCGATTCGGTCGATGTCGTGCAGTCGGTCTGGGCCGACCTGCTCAGCGGCTTCCGCGAATCGGGCTGGAAGTTCAGCAGCGCCGCCCAGCTGCGCGCTTTTCTCATCAAGGCCACGCGCAACCGCTTCATCGACCGCGTCCGCCAGAATCGCCGGGCCGTCGAGCACCAGCGCCCGCTCGAGGTCGTCGGCCCGGAACACCTGGCCGATGACCAGCCCGACCGGCCCGACGAGGTCGTCCAGGCCGACGAACTCTGGGAGAAGATGCTGGCCCTCTGCCCGCCGGCGCACCGCCGCTTGCTGGAGCTGAAACGGCAGGGGCTGTTGCTGGCGGAGATCGCCCAGCAGACCGGGCTGCACGAAAGCAGCGTCCGCCGCATTCTCTACGATCTGGCCCGCAAGCTGGCCGCCGAGCAGTAACCGGCGACTGGCCCCGAGGACTGCGGGATGGCCGAACCTTCCTCCACCATTTCCGAGTTGCGGCGTCTCGCCGCCAATTCTCTGGCCGCTGTGTCGCCCGTTCCCGCCGCTTCGCAGGCCAGCCAGTTGGCGGGCGAGATGGCCGCGCGCTGGCGGCGCGGCGAGCGCCCGCTGGCCGAGGAATACCTTGCCGAGCACGCCGCACTGCTCGACACGCCGCCCGCCGCGATCAAGCTGATCTGCGAGGAAATCTGTCTGCGCCAGGAACACGGCGAAGAAGTCGATTCGGTCCAGGTCATTGCCCGCTTTCCGCAGTGGCGCGACGAACTGGAAGTCCTGCTCGGTTGCCATCGACTCCTGGAACCCGTGGTTTCCGGCCCGCGCTTTCCGGACATCGGCGAGGTGCTGCACGGCTTCGAGTTAATCGGCGAACTCGGGCGCGGTGCGCAGGGCCGCGTCTTCCTGGCCACGCAACCCGAACTGGCCGACCGGCCCGTCGTCCTGAAGCTGACAGCCGTGGCGGGCCAGGAACATCTGTCGCTGGCACGGTTGCAGCACACGCACATCGTTCCACTCTACCTCGCACACGATGACCGGCAGCGCAACCTGCGTCTGCTGTGCATGCCTTACTTCGGTGGCCTGGCCCTGTCCGCCGTGCTCGATGCCTTGAAAACAAAATCGACCGCGCAGCGCACCGGCGCGGACCTGCTGCGCGCCCTCGACGCCGTGCCGGGCAACGTGGCCCTCACCAGCCTCGCGACGGCCCCAGCGCGGCAGTTCTTTGTGCGTGCCACCTATGTGCAGACTGTCTGCTGGCTCGGCGCTTGCCTGGCCGACGCGCTGCACTACGCCCACGAACGCGGCCTGGTGCATCTCGACATGAAGCCCGGCAACGTGCTGCTGACGGCCGACGCCCAGCCCATGCTGCTCGACTTCCACCTGGCGCGCGCGCCGCTGCGCACCGACGGCGCGCCGCCGGACTGGTTCGGCGGCACGACAAACTATATGTCGCCGGAGCAGCAAGCGGCGTTTGACGCGGTGCGTGCGGAGCGTCCGATTCCGCAAGCCGTGGATGGCCGTTCGGACGTCTATTCGCTCGGCCTGGTGTTGCACGAATGCCTGGCGAAAACGCTGCCGCGTCCGGAAACGCCGCCGCGACTGGACCGTGTCAACCCGCACGTCTCGCGCGGCCTGGCGGACATCATCGGCCGCTGCTTGCAGCACGATCCGGGACTTCGCTACCCGGACGCCGCCTCCCTGGCCGCCGACCTGCGCCGGCACCTGACCGACCAACCGTTGCGCGGCGTCGCCAATCGCAATCTGACGGAACGCTGGCGGAAATGGCGGCGACGCCGGCCGCACGCCCTGCCGCTAGTCGGCACACTGATGCTGTTGCTGGCGGTCACCGTGGGGGCGAACCTTTCGTGGAGAAATCAACAGCAGCAGCGCGTGCGCGAGATCGAGACTGCGTTGATCCAGGGACGCGAACTGCTGGCGAAGAACGACTACGCGGCGGCACGGGCCGCGCTGGAACGCGGCCGACAGCTGTCGCAGGAATTGCAACGGGGCGATTGGAGCAGCGCGCTCGACGCCGAACTGCGCCAGGTCCAAGAAGCGCAACTGCTGCACGACCTGCACGGCCTGGCGGATCAGGTTCGCTTCCTGCACGATCCCGACACGCTGTCCGCCGAGCGCGCCGCCGCCCTGGAAGCGCGCTGCCGGGCGCTTTGGGACGAACGCGACTTGCTGCTTCGTCAGACACAGGCCAGCCCGTCCACCGAGCGCGGCCGACAGCTGCGCGCTGACCTGCTCGACCTGGCGCTGCTCGGGACTGAATTGCGCATGCGACTGGCAGCCCCAGCGGAACAGGCGGCACGGCGTCAGGAAGCGTTGCAAACGTTCGACGAAGCGGAAGCACTGTTCGGCCCCAGTCCGGTACTCCATCGCCAGCGTCGGGCAGTGGCTCTCGGACTGGGCCGCACCGACCTGGCCCGCGCGGCGGAGACGCAGGCCGAGCAGTCGCCGCCGCGCACCGCCTGGGAACACTATGCCCTGGGCCGTGCCTTGCTGCGCGAAGGCCAGCTTGCCGAAGCCGAGGTGCAGTTGGCGCGCGCGGTGAGCCTGGAGCCGGGCGCTTTCTGGCCGAACTTTTCGCAGGGCATTTGTGCCTATCGACGCGGGCAGCACCAGGAAGCGGTCAACGCCTTTCGGGTCTGCATCGCCCTGGCGCCCGAACGGGCCGAGTGCTATTTCAACCGAGCGCTGGCCCACCAGTCGCTCGGACAGGCGGAGCACGCCCTGGCCGACTATGAGCGCGCCTTGCGCTTGCAACCCAGTCTGGCGGCGGCGGCGTTCAATCGTGGGGTGCTATTGTGCCGGGAGCAGCGCCATCGGGAAGCCCTGGCCGATTTCCAGCAAGCGCTGCGCAATGGGTTCGCGCCCGCGCCGGTTTACTACAACTTGGCGGTGGCCCACCACGGCTTGCACGACCGCTCGGCGGCGGCAGCGCACGCGCAGCAGGCTTTGCGGCACCAGCCGGGCCATCCGGGAGCCCAGGAATTGCTTCAGCAACTCCGTGGAAAGTAGCCCGCCGCTTAGCGGCGGGCTACTTTGCCGCCACCAACTCACCCGCCGTGGCGTCCTTCAGACTCTGCTGCAACTCCGCCCACTGACGACGGCCGATTTCCTTCACCTTTTCGTCGGGCCACTTCTCCAGCGGCGTGTAGCGCGGGTGCCGGGAGTCCTTGTACGGGTCGTTGCGGGCTGCGTTGTAGCAGCAGATCAGTGCCCAGCGCGGATTGGTGCTTTTGTTCTGGGCGGAGCAGTGCAGCGTGTTGCAGTGAAACAGCACGGCCGAGCCCGGTTCCATCTCGCAGTGGACCAGTTCATGCCGCTTCATCGCCACTTCAACGCGCTCCATGTCGGCCCCCGTCTGGTCGCCGACCTTGCCGTGATCGATGCGGCCCAGGTGGTGCGAGCCTTTCAAGACTTGCAAGCAGCCGTTGGCCTGCGTGGCCCGATCGACGGCGATCATGCAGCTGGCCAGCAGCGGCGCCAGGCAGCCGTTGTGGTACCAGTAGCCGTAGTCCTGGTGCCATTCCCAGGCACCGCCCACCAGCGGCTCCTTCAGAATCATCTTGTGGTGATAGTGGTAGACCTCGCCGCCGAGCAGTTTTTCCATCGCGTCCACAATGCGGCGTGAACGAACGATCGCACCGCTGATGTCGTCCTGCAATTCGTTATGTACCGCCAGCTTGACGACGCCGCCCTGGCCGTCGCGCCGCCCCGCCGCCGTCTGCGCCAGCTTGTGGTCGGCGCGGGCGATGTTGCGCAGTAGCTCGATCTCTTCACTGTCGAGCAGACCTTCAACGATCACGTAACCGTCCTCGTGGTACCGTGCGACCTGTGCATCGGTCAGGCGGACGTGCGACATGGCAATTCTCCGTAGTGTTGGTTTTTGTTTATTAGCCCAGGCCTTCAGGCCTGGGGGAAAGAAACCCCGCAGCCCATTTCAGGCCTTCAGGCCTTTTCTCCGGAGCAAAAGGCCTGAAGGCCTACAGCCATTCCGTCGGCCAGCATTCCAGGCCTGAAGGCCTGGGCTAACGAACAAGAATACCTCTGTGATTTCCAGTCACTCATTCTGAGGATTGAGTCTACACCAGGAACAGTCTATCGCAACTATTGATCGATCAAATTGCTGCGATATACTTATTCACGAATCAAATAGAACACTTCACCTCCTGCGACTATGCGACGCTACAAGGAACTGCGACTGGAACAACTGCGGGCATTCTGCGAGTGCGTCCGGCGACGGTCGTTCTCGGCGGCGGCGCGAGCGTTGCACCGTTCGCAGCCAGCGGTCTGGCAGCAGGTGCGGGCGCTCGAACGGCAACTTGGCGCGGACCTGTTGCGGCGGCGCGGCCGCGAGGTCGAACCCTCCGAGGACGGCCGAGTGCTGCTCGAACTGGCTGCCGACATTCTCGGCAACGTCGATAGTTTGCAAGCCGCTTTCGAGGAACGACGCGCCGAGGTCGCCCGGCAGCTGACCGTCATCAGTTCACCCGGTATGATTGCCGAGGAACTGGCGCAACCGGTGGTCGAGTTCTGTCGGCGCCAGCCGCAGGTTCGCCTGACGCTGCTCAGTCACGCGGGCTTGCGGACGCTGGACTTGCTCCAGACCGGCGAGGTCGATCTGGTCGTGTTGCCGCTCGCTTCGGAAGTGGCCGGGCAACGGCAACTGCTGACAACGGAACCGCTCTGCACCCGCCCCTGGGTGCTGGTGCTGCCGCGCCGGCACCCGCTGGCCAAGAAACCCCGTCTGCGTCTGGCCGATATTGCCGCGCAGCCGCTGATCTTGCCGGAGCGCGCGAGCAACTGGCGCCAGGCCGTGGATGGTGTGTTTCGTGCGGCGGGCCTGCTGGATCGGGTGCGGGTCGTCCTCGAAGTGAGTCAAACGCTGGCGGCGCGGCGTTACGTCGGCCTGGGACTGGGCGTCGCGGTCCTGCCGCTGCCGCGCGCCGGCCTGTACTTGCCGCAGATCACCACCCGGCTGCTCGACGATTTCCTGCCGCCCGAGGAGTTCGTGCTGGTCTGGCGGCGCGGCGTCACGCCCAGCCCGCAGGCCCGCACCTTCGCCGACTTCATCCGCCAGCGGCTGGCGCGGTCAACACCCGCTTGAGGGCCGCCGCCCAGCCGCGCGCCGTGTCGTAGAACTGCGGCTGCGCAGCCGCGCAGCCGGCGCACTTGGCGCGATAGAGACTCTCATCGTCGCACAGGCGCAGGATGGCATCGTAATACGCGGCGACATCGTCAGGCGGCACTTCCAGCACGGCGTCACGAACATACTCCAGCGCGGGGCAAACGCTACTGGTTATCACCGGCCGGCCGCTCAGCACGCCCTCGGCCACCACCTGGTTGAAGCCTTCGATGAAGTCCGTCGTCGTCGGCACGATCAGCACGTGCGCCTGGCCGAACTTCTCGCGCATCACTGCCCGGCTGCAATGCCCGTGGCAGCGGAAGCGTTCGGCCAGCCCGGCGGCCTCTGTCTGCTTCTTCAATTCTTCGAGTTGCGAACCGGAACCACAGATGTCGAACTCGATCTCGGTGCGGCCTGCGGCGACGAAGCGTTTCGCGATGTCGAGCAGTTGGAAGACGCCCTTGTCGCGTTCAATGCGGCCGGCGTACAACACGCGGAACGGTCGACGCTGTTCCGACGGCGGCCCCAGGCCGGTGAACATCTCGGCGCGGTAGGTCGGCAGGAACTCGACGATGGGCGGGTGCGAGTCGCCGGTCAGTTGCAGCACCTGCCGTTCGATGTCCTGCGAGGCGCTGAGCAGGGCGGCGCAGCCCCGGCGAAAGCACCAGCCATCGAGCTTCGCGATGAGCTTGCGCAGCCCGCCCGGCTGGCGGTGCTTCGGCCAGAGGACGCAGTGCAGGCTGGGTATCACTTTGACGTGAAACACGCGCAGCACTGCCAGCGGAAACCAGTGGCCGGACCCATTGCAAACGATGACCGCATCGGCCCGAAAGCGTAACGCCGAGCCCACCAGCCGCAGGGCCGCCCAGGTCTGTCCGAGGTGATAGCGCAGGGGGCCGGGGCCGCCTTCGAGCGCGATGGCACGATGGCGGATGGCGATGTTGCCGTCGTCCACGCGGCCGGGCACGCGGCTGGAGGAAATGACCAGGGCGGCAGCGCCCAGGTCACGGCAAACGTCGTAAAACTGCCCCGAATAGGTGACACTGACCTGCGACGGATCGTCGCGCCCTTCCTTCCAGTGCTGGTAAGTGCCGGCCACGTTTCCGGGGCCGGCGGCATACAGCAGGCGCGGGGAGCGCGGCATGGACACGGCTCCGGTTTTCGATGGATTGCAAATACAGCGGTCTACTTCCGAGATAGGATCGCTGGCCGGAGTATTCAAGCAACAAGCCGCTCGCGAGCAAATAGCTAAGTTGAACTACTGGCGAGATCCTTGCCCGTTGTGCGAATCGCTTCGATCAACCGATCGAGTTCTTTGGCGGTGAACAATTCCACCCGGCTCTCGGCCAGGATTCGGCGGACAGTCGCCTTGCTTTCGTCCGTTCTCGGCGGAAATTCGCCGACTACCACCAGCTGCATTGGTCCGAACTCCGGATCGAGGTGTTCGTACAAAGAACGCCCCTGGACGGCGAAACGACAAGCGGTAGTCTCCGCTTGGACCGGATCGGTAGTACGGAATCTGGCGACTTGAATCAGGTTGAACCGTCCATTCTGGTAGCCAAAAGGGATCTCAATCTGCCGTTCAAGAACAGGAACGGTAACCTTGAAGTCCTTTCGCAGTTTGCGTTCCAGCCCGGCGCCAATCAAACGCTCGTTGACGAAGTGGCGGAAACCGCGGCCTCGCTGCTTGCGATGTGCGCCGCCGACTAGTTCCTTGAATAGCGCTTCCAATTCCGTTTCGGGATCATCCACCAGCATGGGGCGGGGCGGCGTAATCTGAATGCGGTTGGCGCGCTGAGCGATGAATAGCTTCAGGTCATCGAGTGTTTTCAGACCGCCCTGTTCGACCTGGAGGCGTTCCTCCAAACCCAGTTTGTACGAATTGATCTGCGACCAATCGTGGCCCTTTTTGCCAAAGAAATCGATGATCCGTTTGTTGTCCCGGGACGTTAGCGCTTTGAGAAACCACCGATCGGGGCAATACAGCAACACGCCGATGTTCGCCGCTTCCAGCCGCGATAAGTCGGGGCAGTATTGAATCAACGAGTAGTAGCCTTTGGCCGGTTTCATGTCTGGTCACCCGCCTCATCCCGAAACAGCTCGCCCTGCGGCCAGAGCCGTTGCACTATATTCTCCGCCAGGTAGTCGGCCCTGGCCAAGAGAAAATCAGCCACTGCTTTGCGAGCCGTTGCATCCACCTCCCATTCCACGGGAATCGTGTTTGTCATGCCACCAATCGTCGGCCGATCAAGAAGTTTCAGCCGACCGATTGCCGCTTGAGCAATCCCCTTGTCCAGAAATCGGCGAAACTCCGGAAACAGGCCGTAAAGGCGCGGATCCTTGGTGCGGTCGATATAGCTCAACGCCGAGGAAAGTCTCTTGCCGCACGTAAAGCAGTGGGTGTGATCCATTGCTTTCAACACGAACTGCCCCGGCGGCGCCTCACTGCTCAGAAATACATTCCCGCGATTGATTCGGGGCCGCCCATCATCCTTCAGAAAGTAGCGGTCGCAGTTCAGCGTCCAGGTATCGAATAACACCAATCGCGTAATGGCGTCGGGATTGACGAGTCGTTCCAATTCCCTTTCCTTACCGCCCCAGGTTTCGCCCGACTCCGATCGCGTGACGAAGGCCGGTCCGGGACGAGCGTTGCCGCTCTTGCTCAGGGGAAGCTCATTGTCGTTTGTCACCTCGATCAAGGCAAAGTCGAAGGTCGAGAGACCGAACCAACGCGCCAGCTGTGTTCCCACCCATTCGCACGCCAACGCATGTTCGCCAGCATCGCTGCCCATCGCCTTCAAATAGGCTTCCCCAACGTCCGTCATCACAATGACGGTTTCGGCCCCCGTCGGTAGGCTGCGAACAGAACGACGAATCTCCGTGGGATTCCAAGCGGAGGCGCTGGGCTGGGCCACGTTCTTCCCCTGAAGTCAGCATCGACTGCGGACTAACTGACATTTTGGTCGTGAATCTGCCGGTGTTCAAGCACGCTCTGCCAAACGGGGGATGGCGTAAGCCACTCAGGTGAAATGGATTATGGCAGGCCCCAAAGGCCAATGGCAAGGTCGGTTGACGGTTCATGCCAGGATGTTCCCTCAAGAACTCTTCTGGTTCGGCCATCCTATCCGACGGCGCGGCAAAGTCCGAGAGACGTCAATTTCGGCTGGCTTTCTCGAATTTCCCTAGTCGGGCAGCAGCCATCCTTATTCTTTTCCCTTCCCCGATTGTTGGTTGGAGCCGATGCAATACAGGTACTTCATGTCGCGCAGAAAGAGCTGGCCGCGCGAAATGGAAATTGAGGCGTTGATCTCTTCACCAGTCACGTTCTTGGCGACCAGCTCGAACTTCGGCCCGGCCTTGATGACGTAGGTGTTGCCGTCATTATCCGGGAAGTAGATATAGTCGCCCCAGCCGGTGGCCGAAGCGCTGTGCAGCCGTTGGCCCAGGCGCTCCAGCCAGATGAGCTTGCCGGTCTTGCACTCGCGGCAGGTGGCAATGCCGTTGTCGTTGACGTTGAAGAAGTAATCGCCGCGCGCGATCGGCGAGGGCACGTAGCCGCCGCCCTTGGCCTCGTCGAAGAGGACGTGCGTCTTGCTGATGTTGCCGGTGCCGTCCGGGTTGATGCCCATGACGCCCAGCTTCGGAAAGCCGTAGGTCATGAACAGCACGTCGTTGTGGTAGATCAGGCTGGCGACGTACTGCTCGGTCGGGCCGTCCATGTGCCAGATGAGCTTGCCGTCGTCGGGGTTGTAGCTATCGACGCCGTGGCTGCCACTGAACACCAGTTGCTTCTTGCCGTGAACGTCGATGACGACCGGCGGTGTGTACGAGCGGGTGCCCGAACGCTTGGCGCGCCACTTCTCCTCGCCCGTAGTCTTGTCCAGGGCCACCAGGAAGGCATCGCGATGGTCCTGATCGCCATTGAGGATCACCAGATTCTGGTAAAGCAGTGGGGCACTGCAAAAGCCATGCTTCGAGTGGAATTCGCCGGGCGACTTCTGCCAGACGAGCTTGCCATCGAAATCGTAGCAGCCGACGATGTAGCGCGGTGCATCCAGGAACGTGACGTAGGCGTGTTTACCGTCGGTGGCGACCGTCGAACTGGCATGGCTGTTGCGCTTGTGGATCAGCTTGGGAAACTGCATCGGCAGCGTGTGTTCCCAGAGCACCTTGCCGTTGCGCCGGTCCAGGCACAACGTGACGTGCTTCGGCGGGTTTTCGGCTTCCAGGCAGGTGGTCAGGAAGATGCGGTCGCCCCAGATGGTCGGTGAAGAATAACCGCGTCCGGGAATAGCCACCTTCCAGGCGACGTTCTCGGTCTTGCTCCACTTCAGGGGCAGGTTGGTCTCGGTGGAAGTGCCGTCGCCGCGCGGCCCGCGCCATTGCGGCCAGTCCTCGGCCTGCGCCGCGACGACGCCCACGAACAGAACCAGACAAACGGCCAGCGACAAGCGGCGGGTGTGGCACATGGCAGGCAACGCTCTCCGAAGGCGGGTAGGAAAAGCTCCAGATTAGCGGCGGCGCGGGGGGAAGGCCAGCGGAAATCCATATCGGCCGCAATTGCCAGGCTGCTTGTGAAGACCTCGGCTGTAATGCTAAACTGGAGGGAATACTAGCAGCGGAGCCGTGCATGAACAGCCCCGAACCGACACCCCGGCCGCCCGACACCGCGATCACCGGCCAGCCGCCGCTGCCGGGCCAGGCCGCGATCACGGGCGCGCCGCCACTCGGCGCGGGCCACGGGCCGGACGCCATCCGCTCGCTGGCCTTCCTCGGCCGGCTCAAGGTGGTGTTGCAGATTTACGGCGAGATCAAGAAGCGCCACCCCAATCCGCCGCTGTGGGGCGTCATGCAGGCGGGCTTCATCATCCTGGGGCTGGCGGTCGGGTATGTCGCGATCGAGCCTGTCGTCCGCATCACCGGCAAGGAGCATCTGGGGGGCGTGATCTTTCTGAGCGCGTTCCTCGTGTCCGCGGCCTTGCCCGACCTGTTGCTGAAGGTGATTCGCCGCTCGCAGATCGCGGTCATTCGTCTGCGTCTGGAAGATGCAATCCGCTTGACGGTCCAGACCTATCCCGCCGAGGTCGAGCAGTGCGGCGGCGCGCGCATCCTGACCGACCCAGTCGAACTCGAAGCTCTGGTGCATGTCCTGGAGAACACCTACCACGCCCCGCCGCCGCATGACGCGGAACGCTGGTGGACCAAGAAGTGAGGGTGTTCGCGCCGGCAGCCGTTCGACGAACTGGGCGAAGACGCCCGGCTGCCCGGCCAGTTTCTGATACGTCCCTTCCCGCACGATCTTGCCTTTATCGAGCACGTCGCTGCCGCCGGGGGCGCAAGGGTGCGGCCCCGCAGATGCTCGCGGCGGTGTGCAACGGCGT
>JAEUIF010000823.1 GCA_016795185.1 Planctomycetia bacterium
GCTCTTGCAACAGTCGCGAAGCCTCGCCGAATGGTGACGACTCGACGCTTCCGCGAAGCGCCGCGAATCCGAAAAGTGATGAGCATTCAGGGGGATCCATCGATGTCCGCATCCGACCTCAACCGTCGCGAGTTTCTGGCCCGCTCTGCCCTGGCCGCCGGTTCGGCCCTGCTGGGCAACCTGGCCGGCAGTGCTGCCGAACCACCCGCCGACGATCCTGCCAGCTGGGCACAGTTCCTCGGCCCGCGCCGCGACAACCTCTCGACCGAAACCGGCCTGAACCTGGACTGGACCGGCAAGAAGCCGCCCGTGCTCTGGAAAGCTCCCATCGGGTCGGGCTTTTCCTCCGTGGCCGTGGTCGGCGACCGTGTCTACACGATGGCGGGGCGCGGCGGACGCGACCTGGCCCTCTGCCTCGATGCCAAGACCGGCAAGGACATCTGGACGCACGACGCCGCTCCGACCTACCTCGATAAGCAACGGCAAGGCCCCGGCCCGCGCTCCACGCCGACCTACCATCGCGGCAAGGTTTACTGCTTGCTGCCGATGGGCGAGTTGCTGTGCATCAATGCCGCCGACGGCAAGGAAGTCTGGAAGGCCGACATCTTCAAGTCCACCGGCGCGAAGAACCCGGCGGGCGAGTTTTACTACTGGGGTATGTCGGGCTCGCCGCTGGTCGAAGGCGACCTGGTGGTTGTGCAGCCGGGCGGCAGCCAGAGCAACTCCGTCGCCGCCTATCACAAGGACACCGGCAAGCTGGTCTGGGGCGCGGGCAGCGATCCGGCCGGCTACAGCTCCGCCATCGCCGTCACCGCCGGCGGCAAGCGGCAGATCATCTCGTACACCGGGCAATCGGTGCTGTCGGTCGAGCCGGCGAAGGGCGAGGTGCTGTGGCGCTACGTCATCGGCAACAAGTTCGACTGCAACTGCGCCACGCCGCTCTGGATCGACAATACGCTCTTCGTGTCCTCGGCCTACGGGACCGGTTCGGCGGCGCTGGAGATCGTGGCCGACGGCGCGAAGCCGGCCGTCAAGGAGAAGTGGCGCAACAAGAACCTGCAAAACCAGTTCACGACCAGCGTCATCGTTGGGGGCCACATCTACGGCAGCCACGGCGACCTGGGCGCAAAGATGCTCCGCTGCGTGGACCTGGCGAGCGGCCAGGTCAAGTGGGAAGACCGTCGGCCGGCCAAGTGCTCGCTGCTGGGCTTCGAGAAACATCTCCTGGTGCTGAGCGAAAACGGCACGGTGCGGCTCGTCGAGGCCAACCCCACCGCCTACACGGTCAAGGGCGAACTCGACGGCATCGTCAACTTCAAGTGCTGGTCCGCGCCAGTGCTGCTCGACAAGCGGCTCTACCTGCGCGACGACAAGCAGCTGGTATGTTTGGACCTGGCGAAGGGGTAAGCCGACCCAGTGGTCACTTCTTGACCACCCTCCGTGCCAAAGAATTTTTCTGAGCACGGAGGCGTGAAAACCCCAATGTTTTGCCACTGCGCGCCAATTGCTTCTTGGCACGGAGTGGCAAAAACCCCAGTGTTTTGCCACTCCGTGCCAAAATGCTGATTTTCTCCCGACTGCCCTTGAACGACCGCACCCCGGTTTGGCAGACTTGAAGCGGCCAAGAACACCAAGTCGGTGTCGTCGCGTTTCGGACTGCCGCGGTCGCACGGTGGTCCGGAGCTGTAGCGCCTGCGTAGCCTCGTTGCGAGCGAGCGGCGATCGGTCATCGGCTATTCTTCTTGACGGGCGCTGCAATGCACTCCAAGACACTTCCGCGCGCCAATACTTTGGTGTGGCGAACCGACGCGTGCAAGTGACGAGCAGCATTCGCAATTGCCGCCAGCGAGTGCCCAAGGACGCACATAACTGCCTCGATATTCGGTGACTCGCACTGGGAGACGAGCAGTTCCGCCGATTTCCCCTCCTGTTGGGGACCACGGTGATGGTGGCCCGCAAGCTCGCCTGCCGCTTTTCCTGTTCCACCTTAGCTTTCTGTCTGCACTGCTGTAAGATCTAAGGAGATCGC
>JAEUIF010000322.1 GCA_016795185.1 Planctomycetia bacterium
CGCTTCTTCATACGCTTGCTCGGCCTGCCGCACATACTCTTGACCGTATTTCAGCAAGCGATAGACGCGCTCCGCGATCTTCCGCGCGGTCGCCACCACCGCTTTGGCGCCGCCGCAGCGTGCTTGAATCCGGCGATAGAATGCGCCCAAGGCATTCGTGGCATGATGGCAGCCTTGCGCCGCCATCCGCAGGGCCCGCGCCGCCCGATTGGCACCCCGCCGCACCCGGCGGCTGAAGATTTTGCCTGCACTGCCGCGATGCTGCGGACACAACCCCAGCCAGCTGACGAAGTTTTCTCGTGGGGGAAGCGGCTAATACTACAGCGCCCCGGCAGATGATCTTCTACGACGGGCGAGGATTTGATACAAGGCGAGTTGGGGATTCCGGGGAAAGGACGCGGTCAGGAGGACGCTCATGGATGTCAAAGCCCTGCGTCAACTCAGACCCGAACTCGAGCTGTTCTTGGAACGCTACGCACCGCACTTCGGCCGGGACGAGGCCCAGGACCATGCCCGCCGCTTCGTCCAGGGACTGCTGCTGGGCGGTGAGCGCCGCAGCGTGGAGAACATCGCCGAAGCCATCGACGGCTGCGTGGTGCGCTCCTTGCAAAAGTTCATCGCCCAGTCCCCCTGGTCCGATGGGGACCTCTTGGAGGAACTCCAGCGGCACGTCACCGAAGTCCTGGGCGACCCCGACGCGACCCTGAATGTGGATGAAACCGGTTTCCCCAAGAAGGGCAGCAAGTCGGTAGGGGTCAAACGCCAGTATGCCGGCTGCCTGGGGCGGACCGACAACTGTCAGCTTGGCGTCTGCGTCAATTACCGTTCCGCAGCCGGACACACGCTGATCGACCGCCGGTTGTTCCTGCCCGAAGAGTGGGCCGCGGACGCCCCGCGGCGGCAAGAGGCGGGGGTGCCGGAGGCTGTGGTGTTCCGCACCAAACCGGAGTTGGCCTTGGGGATGGTGCAGCAGGCCGTCGAGCGCGGCTTACCCTTTCGCTGGGTGACGGCGGACAGCGTCTACGGCGACAGCCCGACCTTCGTGCAAGGCGTCCGGGGGTTGGACAAGTGGTACGTCGTGGACAGTTCCGCCGACGCCCGGGTGTGGTTGACCGAACCGGAGGTGCTGCCTGCGGGGACCAAGGGGTCGAGGGGCCGGGCCACCACCCAACCCAAAGTCGCCACCAAACCCCAACGGGTGGATGAAGTCGTGGCGGGGTTGCCCGCCACCGCCTGGAAGCGGCTGGTCGTCGCGGAAGGCAGCCAGGGGCCGCGCCTCTTCGAGTATGCCTGCCTGTGGGTTTGGTTCAGTGAAGAGGGCTTACCGTCCGGGCGGGAGCGGTTATTGGTCCGGCGCTCGCTCAGTCAGGAGGCGGAGGTCAAGTACCATCGCTCCCACGCGCCGGCGGACATCACCCTGGAAAAATTAGCCCAGGTACGTGGGGGGCATTGGTCGGTCGAGCAGAGCTTTGAGGCGGCCAAAGGGGAGTGTGGGCTGGACGAATACGAGACCCGCGGCTGGGTGGGTTGGCATCACCATACGGCCCTCTCCCTGCTGGCGCTGTGGTTCCTCGGCCTGCAAAAGCGGCGGTTGGGGGAAAAAAGAGCCGCAGATGACCGTACCCGAGGTCCGGGCGCTGCTCGTGCATCTGCTCGACCAGCGGCGGTGGGATGAAGCGGAAATCTTGCACTGGTCGGCGTGGCGGCAGGAGCGGAACCGGATCGCGAAGGAATGCCATTGCCAACGTCGCCGGGTCGAATTGGCCCGGCGACGTAGGCGTAAACGAGAGGCGCTGTAGTACTAAGGTCTGTGCCCAGCTCGCTCAGGAGCACCAAGGCCGTCGTTTCGCTGATCCCCTCGATCGCGGTCAGATCAACCCCCGCCATGCGAAACAGCAAGGCGCGGGCACCGAACTGCGGCTCATGCCCACGCGGCTTTTGCTGTTTCGGCTTCGGCGGCAAGGCGGCACCGCCACTCTGGTCTGCGAACCCCCGCAAACACGTCTCGATCTCCCGGTCGCACTCCACCAACTGTTGCTGGTAGAATTCGTACATCTGCAACGCTTGCTTGAGCGCGAACAGGTGCTCCTTGCGCCAGTTGCCGTACAACGCCTGCGCGATCTGGACTTCCGTCGCCTGGCAACGCTCGTGGCGATGCCGCGCCAGCTACAGCGGATCGCGCACCCCACGCACGATGTCCTGGATGATCTTCAGCCCCGTCTGGCCCGCGATGTCCGAAACCACCTCCGTCAGCTTCACATTCATCTCTGCCAGGGCCTTCTGCATGTGCTGCACGTGCTGCGCCGCGTAGCGCGCCAGCATCTCGCGCTGCCTCTGGAAACCACGCCAGACCACGATCTCATCGGCCGGCCGAAACGACGCCGTCAACAGACCATAGCTGTGCAGCCGCCGGATCCATTGGCAGTCCAGCACGTCGCTCTTGGGACGACCCGGCGCGTGCTTGGTCTGACGCGGGTCCACCAGGATCACGTCGAAACCTCGGCTCGCCAGGAG
>JAEUIF010000351.1 GCA_016795185.1 Planctomycetia bacterium
GCCGCCGAGGTGTTGCGCCAAATTGAGCCGAAGTGATGCCGTTGAGCCGCGACCCGTAACGTTTAGAGCGGTCTGCAAACGGGTGCAGTATTAGGCGCTACGGTCCGCACATCGGACCCAACGGAATTCTGTAGGGTCCGCTGTGCGGACCGCTACAGCCGGTCGCCAAATGCTCTAGCCGCGATCCGAAGGGGAGCGAGGACCAAGCCATGTCACGACCGTGGAACCTACCCGAACGCGAAGCCACCCCCGAAGCGGCGGCGCTCTCGCGCCGTCAATGGCTGAAGCGCGCGGGCATCATCGGCGGTGGGACTGCGCTGACCGGCGCGGGCGGACTGGCCTGGTGGCTGAAGCAAGCGCCCGACGAGGAAGTGCTCGCGGCCGGCGGCGTCGCCAATCCGGGGGTGGCTTATCCCGCGAAGCGCCATCCGAAGTTCGATGAACTGGACCGGCCGCTGACCGAGGAGGCCGCCGCCGCGCGCTATTGCAACTTCTACGAGTTCAGCAGCGGCAAGAGCGTCTGGCAGGTGGTCGGGCCGTTCCAGATTACGCCGTGGAAGCTCGAAGTCACCGGCCTGGTGGCGAAGCCGCGCACCTTCGACATGGATGACCTCTTGAAGTTCTTCCCGCTCGAAGAACGGCTCTATCGTCATCGCTGCGTGGAAGCGTGGGCGATGGCGGTGCCCTGGACGGGCTTGCCGCTCGCCGCGCTGTTGCGTGCGGTGGAGCCGTTGCCCGGCGCGAAGTACGTGCGCTTTGTCAGCTTCAACAAGCCGGAGGAAGCGCCCCGGCTGCGGAACGTCTCGCTGCCCTGGCCGTACAACGAAGGGCTGACGCTGGCCGAGGCCACCAACGAGCTGGCCTTCCTGGCCACCGGCATGTATGGCCATCCGCTGTTGAAACAGCACGGCGCGCCAGTCCGCCTGGTGGTGCCCTGGAAGTACGGCTTCAAGAGCGGCAAGTCGCTGGAGAAGATCGAACTGACCGACAAACAGCCGGCGACGTTCTGGAACACGCTGGCACCGCACGAGTACGACTTCCAGGCCAACGTCAACCCGGACGTACCGCATCCCCGCTGGAGCCAGAAGACGGAACGCATGCTCGGCACCGGCGACGTGCGGCCCACGCAGCACTTCAACGGCTACGGCGAGTGGGTCGGCGGGCTGTATTCGTAGGTCAGGCTGTCTAGCTTGCGCGATGTCCAGGGAGTGCTTGCCAGCAGTACGTCGGGCTTTCCAGCCCGACACATCGCGCCAGGGGCTGGTCGCGCCCGCTCGACGACACCGCGGATCGCCGGTGCCGCGTGTCGGGCTGGAAAGCCCGACGTACTGCTGGCGGTCAGGCAACCACTCCCTGGCCAATGCACTAGAAATTCGCAGGGTCCGCTGTGCGGGCCATAGCGCCCGGAGCTACACCCAGCCGCGAACTGCCCTGGCCTTCCGATTTCAGGGCGCGGCGGCAAGCAAAAATCAACCGAGAGCGACTGCCAGTAGCCCATTGCTTGTACTTGCCCACAACGGTTGGCTGCGAAAGCCAAGTCTGCCGTGACCGCTGTTTTGGCATGGAGAGGAAAAACACGGAAGTTCTTGCCACTCCATGCCGACAGGATTCTTCTGGGCTTGGAAGGGTGGTCGAAAAGTGACTATCCGGCCTCGATCGAAGTCGGCTACTTACTACCCAGCACCACGACGGGATCGAAGGTGTGCGGCGGCGACTTCAGGCAGCCGACGGCGCGGGCCAGCAGGTCGAGGGCCGGGATGTCGTAGTTGCCCTTCGCGCCGCCGAGCAGCGGGTCCAGGGCACGGCAGGCTTCCCCCCAGCGGCCGGCTTCGTAGAGGTTGAGGGCGTTTTCGTAGGCGTCGCGGCAGGCGTGCCATTCGGGCGAGGCCGCTTCGCCGCCCAGTTCGTACAGGTCCACCGCGCCCGAGACGTTGACCACGCGCGTCTTGCACAGGCGGCGCGTGACCATCGTTGCCGGCAGCAGGGCTTTCGTCGCGCCCGTGAGCAGCACGCCGACGCCAAAGTGCTTGGTCGCGCCTTCCACCCGGCTGGCCAGGTTCACGGTATGGCCCAGCGCGCCGTACTTGAATTGCAGCCGGCTGCCGGTGTTGCCGACCAGCGCCGGCCCGGAGTTCAAGCCGATGCCGACGCGCAGCGGTTCGCCGGTGATCGGCTGCCATTCGGCGGACAGCGCGGGCATCTCCGCCTGCATCGCCAGTGCTGCCCGGCACGCACGCACCGCATGGTCGGGTTGGTCCGCCGGTGCGTTCCACATGGCCCACAGGCCGTCGCCGAGGTAGTCGACGAGCACGCCTTCGTGTTCGCGGACGCGGGCCGTCAGCTGGTCCATCACGGCAGCCACCAGGTTGCAGGTCTGCATCGGGCCGATGCGCTCGGACAGCCGGGAAAAGCCGCGAATGTCCAGGAACAGCACGGTGATTTCGCGTTCGCGGCCGGTGAGCAACTCCGGATTGCGGGCCAGCTCGCGGGCCAGGTCGGCGGAAAAGAACTGCTCGAACTGCACGCGCACGCGGATCGCGTTGGTTTCCTGTTCCAGCCGTGCCAGGCCGACGCCGACGGCGGATGCGAGCAGCTGCACCACCTGGGCTTCCAGGGGACCGATGCCCGGCCCCCGTCCGCCCTGCGACTTGCTGCGCGAACCGTAAACGGCGCCGACGACCCGGTCCTCGGCCCCGAAGATTGGCGAGGCGACGACGGCTTCGACTTCCAGCAAGCTGTGCGAGGACGACAGCGGCACTTCCGACTGGTAGAACGTGCGTCGCTGGTCCATGACCTGCTTCAACACGGTCTGGCTGAAGGGGCGGTCGCCGACCTGGCCACGGCCAGCCCGCGCGGCGACTTGCCATTCACCGGCGCGCCACAGCAGCACCTGGCCCCAGTCCAGGCCGACCAGATCGACCAGGGCCTGCGCGGCCTGTGCATAGAATTCGGGCGAGCCTGCCGCGGCGCGCTGGACCGCGATCACAGTTTCAAACCACTGAGCCAGCGTCTCGGCATCCGGCGTGGCACCCAGGCTCATCAGGCTCTGCGCCGAGCCGCCCAACCGCCCACGCGCCGGCGGCCCAATGGTTTGCAGCGCCTTCTCGACCGGTTCCTCGTCCTCGTCGGGCGGCAGGGGAGCGAGCACCGTCGCGCGGTCGCCGCTCAGTTCGACGAGCGTCTCACCCAGGATGACCTGTGCGGGCAGCGGCACCTGGACCTTCTCGCCGGGCGCGAGGATGCGGTCGGTGCCCACCCGGATCGAATTGCGTTCGCTGAGGTTCTCCAGCCGCACCTGGCGGCCGGGGATTTCCTCGACGCGCAGATGGTTGCGCGAGACGCGCAGGTCGTACTCGATCACGATGCGGAAGATGCCGTCGCGTTCCGGGCCGCGCCCAAATTCGACCGGCCCACCCGCACGCTTGAACTCTTGCCGCCCGCGCGGCGTATTCAGGTAGATGACCAGCATGGCATCCTCTCCGCAACTCCCGGCGAGCCATCGGTTTCCTGGGCTGCCCTATTATGCCCAAGCGCGCGGCAAATGGTGAGGGGGTTATCGGTTTTCCAGGTCCGGGGAAATTCGCGCGTTGGAGCGAAAAGTCCGGCGGCGGCGTAGCCACGGCGGGGAAAATCCGCCGTTCCCGCCGCCGAGGGTATTCTTTTTTGGTGCAAGCGGCGGCCAGATTCTTTCAAATAGTGTTGGCCGACGGTGCTTCGCAATTGCTGTCACGCCTCCGCGTTGTCTTCTTAGCCCAGTGTCGCGGAGAGGACAGCCCGTGGAACGTAATCGCCGCCAGTTCCGGTGGTCCTCGATGCAACACCTGCTCTCGTGCCCGAACGGTCACCAGTGGGACCCGACCAGCGACGGCACCCTACTTTCGCTGAACGAATCGCTGACCTGCCCGGTCTGCCAGATCAGGTTTCAGTACCGGGATGGCGTGCCGGTGCGCGCGATGGAAATGGCGACGCTGCCGCCACGCGTCGAGCCGCTCTCCGCGCGTTCGTCGCCTGGCTCGAATTCGGACGTGGCGGCACTGTCGGCCGGCAAGACCCGGCCCGACTCCGCCTACCCGGTCGAGCCGGTGAGCGCCAATTCGATGACGCTCGACCAGGATGCCCGCGACCTGGCCGCGAAGCCCCTGCCGGCACCCTCCGTTGGGCTGCCCGCCGTGCGCGGTTACCGCGTGGACCGCGTTCTGGGCCGCGGCGGCATGGGCGTGGTCTACCTCGCCGAGCAGGTGGGCCTCAAGCGGCGCGTCGCGCTGAAAATGATTCGCAGCAGCGGCCTGGCCGGCGCCGAGGACTTTTCGCGCTTCCGCGCCGAGGCTGAGGCCATCGCCCGCTTGCAGCACCCCAACATCGTCCAGATTTATGAAGTCGGCGACCAGGACGGCAACCCCTTCTTTTCGCTGGAGTTCGTCGCCGGCGGCGCGCTGGACAAAAAGCTCGACGGCGCGCCGCAGCCCGCCCAGTCGGCCGCCACGCTGACCATCGCCCTGGCGCGCGGCGTCCACGCCGCGCACCAGGCCGGCATCGTGCATCGCGACCTGAAGCCCGCCAACGTCCTGCTCACGGAGGACGGCACGCCCAAGGTCACGGACTTTGGCCTGGCCAAGCAGCTGGACAATGCGTCTGGGCAGACTCACAGCGGCTCGGTGATGGGCACGCCCAGCTACATGGCGCCCGAACAGGCGCACGGCCACAACGAGGAGATCGGCCCACCCGCCGACGTGTACGCACTGGGGGCGATCCTGTACGAGCAGTTGACGGGCCGCCCGCCGTTTCGCGGCGCCACCGTTTACGAGACGCTGGACCAGGTGAAAGCCCTCGACCCCGTGCCGCCCAGCCGCTTGCAGCCCTCGGTGCCGCGCGACCTGGAAACCATCTGCCTGAAGTGCCTGCAAAAAGAGGCCGCCAAACGCTACGCCACCGCCAGCGACCTGGCCGACGACCTCCAGCGCTACCTCGACGGTGAACCGATCCACGCGCGCCGTGCAGGCTGGACGGAACGGG